>CAUJGI010000588.1 GCA_963169155.1 Chloroflexota bacterium | reverse complement strand
GTGCACGACCATCACACCGATCCGCAAGATATGCGCTACATGGGCGGCCTGCGCCATAAGATGCCCATCACCTTTTGGACCTTTTTGATTGGCGGTATGTCGCTTTCTGGCTTGCCGCTGGTAACTGCCGGTTTCTGGTCGAAGGACGAAATTTTTGCCGACGCCTGGTACGTCTGGAACCATGACGGCAATGCGCTGGGCATCATCGTGTTTGTGATGCTGGCGTCGGCGGCGTTCCTGACCGCTTTTTACACAACACGCCAAATTAGCATGACCTTCCTGGGCAAACCGCGCACGCCGCTGGCCGAACATGCCCACGAAAGCAACGGCTTCATGACCTTCCCCCTGGTGATTCTGTCTGTCTTTGCCGTGGTGGCTGGTTGGGTCGGTATTCCCGACAACTTCCTGGGAACTGAAGGCACCTTTGTCAATATGTACCATCATTTTGTCGGTGCCACGATTGAGGAACCGATTGCTGAGCTGTACGAGCTGCACCTGGTGGGGCATGAGATTGGCACGCTGCCGTGGAGCTGGGTGCCGCTGATCACCTCGGTGGTGGTGGCGCTGGGCGGTATAGTGGTGGGGTACCTGGTTTACGGCCGTAAACCCCTCACCAAAAACCAGCCAGATCCGCTGATACGGCCGTTGGGTCCCCTGCATGGCTTCCTGCAAAACAAGTGGTACTGGGATGAACTGTACCAGGCTGTCCTCATTCGCCCCGTCGTCTACTTCTCCGAGGTGGTTGTGTTCGAAGTGATGGACAAGGGCATCATCGACGGCATCATTCACCTGGTGGCCCGGGTGACCTACGCCATTGGCCAGGGTGCCAAGGCGACCGAAGAAGCTGTCTTTGGCCGGGCGGTCGATTGGGTGAAAGACCAGTTCCTCAGCATGACGCGTGAAGTGCGCCAGCTGCAAACCGGCAAGGTGCAGGAATACGTTCTGGTTTCCGGGCTGATTGCTGCGGCCCTGGCGTTTATGATTATCTTCTTGATCAACTATGGCTGGTCAGAGCAAATCCTGAACTGGTTCCAATAAACCATCGGGAAACCCTAAGGGTTTTCATGATGAGATTTCGATGGTCTTAATGGTCAAACCCTTAGGGTTCGTTTACAAATAAATTTGGACAAAAACGAACCCTCAAGGGTTGCCCGTTTACCAAACTCCAAAGTTAAAAACGGGCAAGCCCTTAGGGTTTAAACGCTTACTTTTTAGGTAATTCACATGGATTTTATTCAAGACAACCTGCTGAATTTAATCGTTTTCTTTCCGGCGGCGGCGGCGCTGCTCATTTTCTTGCTGCCTGAAGACGAAAAGAACCTGATTCGCCGCATGGCATTTGTGCTGAGCCTGGTGCCTATCGTGCTTGTGCTCATCATGTGGTTTAACTACGACCGGGTCGCGGCGAACATCCAGTTTGAGGTGGTGGCCGAGTGGTTCCCGGCGATTGGGGCGAGCTACCACATGGGCATCGACGGCATCAGCCTGCCGCTCTTTTTGCTCACGGTCGTTTTGACGCCGCTGGCGATTCTGGCCTCCTTCAGCATCGAAGAGAAAGTACGGATGTACATGGTGCTGTTTCTCATCATGGAAACGGCTATGTTGGGGCTGTTTGCCTCGCTCGACCTGATGATCTTCTTTGTCTTCTGGGAGTTTGGCCTGGTGCCGATGTACTTCCTCATCAAGTTGTGGGGTGGCAAGGACCGGGATTACGCCTCGTTTAAGTTCTTTATTTATACGATGGCCGGCAGCTTGGGTTTGCTGCTCTCCATTCAGGTGATTGGCCTGTCGATGGGTACGTTTGACATTCCTACGCTGATGGACATCTGGGTAAACACCACCAGCGGCACGCTGGCGGGCACAGGCCTGGACGTGGAGTTGGTGAAGTCGATTGCCTACTGGGCATTTTTCATCGCTTTTGCCATCAAGGTGCCCATCTGGCCGTTCCACACCTGGCTGCCAGATGCCCACACCCAGGCGCCCACCGCTGGCTCGATGATTCTGGCTGGTGTGCTGCTGAAGCTGGGTGCTTACGGGTTTATCCGGTTGGTGATTCCGTTGTTCCCGCAGCAGGCCAACCAAACGGCCGTTATCCTGGCGTGGCTTGGTGCGGCCAGCATCGTGTTGGGTGGCTTTGCCGCCTTTGGTCAGTGGGACTTCAAACGGTTGGTTGCCTATTCTTCCATCAACCACATGGGTTTTGTGGTGATGGGCATTGCGGTGATGGCCTTTGCTTACGGCCGTGCTTTCAATGAACTTGGCACCACCACCGACGCCATCATGGCCACCAGCGGCGCGGTCTTCCAGATGGTAAACCACGGCCTTTCCGCGGCGGGCATGTTTTTCCTGGTCGGTGTCATTTACGACCGGGCCCACACCCGCGATCTCAAGCAGTTTGGCGGTATCTGGACCATCATGCCCGTGTTTGGCACCATTCTTATTTTCACCAGCATGGCGTCGCTGGGTTTGCCCGGCCTCAACGGCTTTGTCAGCGAATTCATGATTGTGCGCGGCAGCTGGAGCATCTTCACGGTGCAGCTGGCCATTTCCATGCTTGGCCTGCTGATGACCGGCGCTTACATCTTGAAGGGCATTGGCGAAACGCTGCATGGCCCCGTGAAGCCAGAATGGGCCCGGCTGCCCGATATGACCCTGCGCGAACATCTGGTGATCTGGCCGCTCATGGCCCTGATGCTCAGCCTGGGCATCTGGCCGCAGTGGATTCTGGTGTTTATCAACGACACGATTACGAAACTTTTTTAGTAATTAGGTAATTAAGTAATTGGGTAATTTAATTACTCAATTACCCAATTACCCTCCTTGACGCGGGAAGAGAATTTATGGAATTTCCCTTTTTATCCATCATTACGCTGTCTCCGATAGCGGCGGCCATCATTATTCTCATGCTTCCTAAGGAGCGCGGGGAAAATGCGCGCATGTTGGCGCTGGCGGCCATGATTATCGGCCTGATTTTGTCGGCCTATGTGTACTTTTCCTACAACGCTAACCTGCCGGTGGCGGGGACGCTGTGGGCAAACACGCTCCAGTTCACCGAAGAGCATGCCTGGATTCCCAGCATTGGCATCAACTATTCGCTGGGTGTGGATGGTCTGAGCGCCACGCTGGTTTTCCTGACAGCGATTGTGGGGGTGGGCGGTACGCTTATCTCCTGGGGCATTGAAGATCGGCCGCGCGAATTTTTTGCCTTCTTCATGCTGCTGGTAGCCGGTGTTCATGGCGTGTTTGTGGCGGTCGATGCCTTCCTGCTCTTCTTCTTCTACGAGCTGGCGGTGCTGCCCATGTACGTCATGATTGTCATCTGGGGATGGAAGGAACGGCGCGAATATGCGGCGATGAAGCTGACGCTCTACCTGCTGATTGGCAGCTTCTTTTCCTTTATTGCCTTCCTGGTGCTGTACTTCCAGCTGCCGGAACCGACCTTCGACCTGCGCGTCTGGGCCGAAGCCGATTTCTCTACCAGCTTGCAAATTGCCTGGTTCCTGCCGCTCTTTCTGGGGTTTGCGGTGTTGGCCGGTACCTTCCCTTTCCACAACTGGTCACCGGATGGTCACGTGGCGGCACCAACGGCCGTTTCCATGATTCACGCCGGGGTGCTGATGAAGCTGGGCGCCTACGCCTCCATGCGCGTGGGTATTCAGATTCTACCCGAAGGCACCGTGTATTGGATGCCCTTCATCATCCTGCTCACCCTCATAAACGTCGTTTACGGCTCCTTAATTGCCATGCGCCAGCGCGACATGAAGTATCTCATTGGCTACTCCAGTGTTAGCCACATGGGGCTGGTGGCGATGGGTTTTGCCGCCATGAACATGAACGGTTTCATCGGCGCAGGTGTGCAGATGGTAAGCCACGGCGTCATGACCGCTCTCTTCTTCTCCGTGGTTGGTATGATGTACGACCGGGCCCATACCCGCAACATGGACGAGCTGAGCGGCATGAGCAAAGTGCTGCCCTGGGGTGCGGTGGCCTTCATCATCGGCGGTTTGGTTTCAATGGGTATGCCGGGGCTTTCCGGCTTTGTGGCGGAATTTCCCATCTTCCTGGGCGTGTGGGAAGGCAACGGCTTGAGTTTAACTGGCACCGCCTTCGCCCTGAATCCTGCCAACTTCTATCGCTGGGTTGCCATTATTTCCGCCCCGGCCATTGTGATTACGGCCGCTTACATCCTGCGCGCGGTTAGCAAAGTGTTTTTTGGCGACTACGACGAACACAAATGGCACGATATGCGTCCTATTCGGGCCATTGACAAGGTCACGCTGGTGGGTTTTGTCGTGATCCTCATCATCATCGGCGTTTACCCACAGATTATTGTGCCCATGGTACAGTCTGGTATGGAACCGGTGGTAGCCCGGCTGCAAGAGGCGCAGCAAGCTTTCACAATTTTAGACACAGTACAGGTGGGGGCACATAACTTATTGGGTGTCGCTCAAAGCCTGCTGCATCTGTTGGGAGGTGCCTAAGTGAGCGGAGAACCTACACTTTCCTGGTATCTGGCTCTGGCTCCAGAAATAGCCCTCGCTATCTTGTTGGTGGCCATTCAAGTTTACAGCCGCACCCTGCCGTCTACGGAACAACGGAAGGTGGGCTTGATGACCGCCTGGGGGGCGCTGATCATTTTACTGGGTACGCTGGGGCTTTGGCTCATTGGCGGCGAACCCGGTAGCCAGAGCGATCTGGCCCAAACGCTCATGTGGGGCGGTATGATTCGCCATGACATGATTACCCTGGTATTCCGGGTCATCTTCCTGGCGGCGCTGATGACTACCAGCCTGATTTCGCTGGATGTGGTGCGGCTGCAAAAGATTGAGTATTATGCGCTGCTCATCACCGCCACCATGGGCTTTAGCTTGATGGCCGCTTCCGCCGACCTGATCATGCTTTACGTTGCCCTGGAAATGGCCAGTATTTCCTCTTATGTGCTGGCCGGGTTTGCCAAGGGCGACGATCGCTCGGCAGAAGCAGGCATGAAGTATTTTGTCTATGGCGCGTTTGCCACGGGGTTGATGCTGTATGGCATGAGTTTGCTGTACGGGATTACCACCACCAACACCACCTATGCGGGTACCAATCTGTATGGGTTGGGTGAGATCGTGTTAAATTCGCAGCCGCTCTCGCCAGAGGCCAATGGCGTGCTGCTTATCGCGGCGGCGCTTATTATTGTGGGTTTTGGCTTTAAGATTTCGGCCGTTCCGTTCCATTTTTGGACGCCGGACGTGTACGAAGGCAGCCCCACACCGTTTACAGCATTTGTTTCCACAGCTTCCAAAGCGGCCGGTTTTGCGGTGTTTATGCGCGTGTTTACCTCTGGCATGGTAGGTTTTACACCAGGTAGCCTGGGTGAACCGGGGCAAAGTACCGCCTGGTGGCCGATGCTTGTTTCCATGTGCATCATCACCATGACGATTGGTAATTTTGCTGCCATCTACCAGCGCAACATCAAGCGAATGCTGGCCTACTCCAGTATTGCCCAGGCGGGTTACGCCATGATTGGCCTGGTGACGCTGACACCGGATGGTTCTGGCGCGGTAATGTTTTACCTGCTCATGTATGTATTCACCAATGTAGCCGCCTTCGGTGTTATTGTCATCATCAGCAATGTGTCCAAATCGAACGAAATGGAGGATTTGTACGGCCTCAATAAGCGTTCGCCCTATCTGGCGCTGGTGATGCTGTTTGCGCTCCTCTCGCTGGGGGGCATTCCGCCAACAGCTGGTTTTGTGGGCAAGTTTTTCATCTTCAAAGCGGCCGTTGATGCCGGGTATTGGTGGCTGGCGTTGGTTGGCATTTTGAATGCCTTTGTGGCCCTGTACTACTACCTGAATGTGGTGAAGTACATGTACCTGTATGATTCCGATCAGCAGGAAGTTGCTATTCCTGTGTCGCGCGGTGCCTGGGTGGGATTGGGTGTTTCCACCGTGGCGATCATCGTTTTGGGCATCTATGCGGGACCGGCGTTTGAATGGACGCGGGAAGCGGCGGCCGCCTTTTTCTCCCTGGTTGGTGGCTAATTGTTTGCGGTGGAAAGGTCAATTCCTCCATTGCCCCAACTTTTGATTGTGATATAATGCGCAAGCTCACGACTTAAAAAGTAAATTGTGTCTGATAATTCGCAGTTAAACCAAACGGCCGTTATGGTCAATTTGGCTAGTCAAATTGGCTGTATGATGTCTGCATCGGCAGTCATCGTGATTGGATTGGCCTTTGGCGCTGGTTACCTTCTGGATCGCGTCTTTGATACAGGCAACGTCCTTACCATCGTTTTTCTGGTCGGGAGCTTCCCCGTCACCTTATTTGCGATGATCCAAATTGGCCTGCGTATGCAAATGCGAATGCAGCGGCAGTTGGAACAGATGAAAAAACAGGCACAAGCAGACAAACAACTCGCACAAGAGGAAGAAAAACAAGCATGAAAAAACGATATTTTATTATCTTGTTTGTGATTGGCTTGGTTGCCCTCTCATTCGTACCGTTTATTCAGCCTGTACGGCCGTTTATTCAGCTCCCCGGTGAAATTTGGCCTGGATCGCAGAATTGGCCAGTAATCGGTACCTTGTTAGGTGGCATGACCAATACGTTTGCCTCTGCCGTGATGGCATGGTTAGTGATAATTATTCTGGCACTCGCCCTGCGTTCCGGCTCCCGCACGGCTGATGAAGTACCAACCGGGTTCTACAACTTCTTTGAAATGGTGATTGAAGGTGCCTACAACTTCGCCGAGAATATCGCCGGTCCGAAAGTCAAAGATTTCTTTCCCTGGTTTATGTCGTTCATTATGATCATTTTGATCACCAACTGGATGGGTCTCATCCCTGGTTGGGATAGCATTGGTTTTTGGGAGTACAAACCCCACTTCTATGCCGAAAAAGAGATCAAGGTCATCGAAGATGAACTGGCCACGGCTGAAACAGCCGGTGAACAGGCTTTTGCCGACTATGTGGCTGGTCTGGAAGCACGCTATGGCGTAGAGGTTGCGCTGGAAGATGGTCATCTGAGCCATGAGACCGAAGAAGAAATTCTGCATGTCTTAGAGCATGAGTTCGATGAACAAAACCTGGGTGATTTGCGGGTGAACGGACTGCTGGTTCGCGCCTCTTCCAATGCCACCAGTGATGAGCCTGAAGCAGACGAAGAAGGCCGCCCCGTTGGGTACAGCAGCGAAGCGGCTGACTGGACCATCGTACCTGTTTTCCGCCCCGGCGCTACGGACCTGAACTACACCCTGGCCTTCGCCCTGATCGCCATGGTGATGGTGCAGTATTATGGCTTTAAGTACCTGGGTGCCCGCAGCTACCTTTCTAAGTTCTTCCCCTTTATTGCCAAGGGGTTTGGGCAAGAAGTGGCTAAAAATCCCATCAAGGCCATTGATCCGGTGGTTGGCTTTTTGGAGCTCATCAGTGAAATCTCCAAGATTATCTCATTTGCCTTCCGTCTTTTGGGTAACCTGTTTGCGGGTATGGTGCTCTTGTTTGTCATGGCGTTCCTGCTGCCAATTGCCAACATGGCATTTTTTGGCCTGGAATTTTTTGTGGGGTTGATTCAAGCGGCCGTATTTGGTCTGCTCATGCTCATCTTTATGGTTAGCGCCACCACCGGCCATCATGGGGATGAAGACCACCACTAATTGGTTGAAACTTAGCTGCGGTAACTGTGCCGCAGCATGAAATTTGTCTTGTTAACCATAAAGATTTTGGAATCATCCATATCTTTGCCAAAACAGAAAAGAAAAATATTTCCTGGAGGATAATAAACATTATGGATCAAGCAGCTGCTCTAGCGTTGGTAGATGGCCTGAAAGCGATTGGTGCTGGCCTGGCTATGTTTGGTGCAATCGGTGCTGGCGCCGGTATTGGTATTCTGGTAAGCGGTGCTGTGCAAGGTATCGCCCGTAACCCTGATGCAGGTGGTAACATTCAGACAAACATGATTCTGGGTATTGCCTTTGCGGAAGCGGTTGCTATCTACGCCCTTGTTGTGGCTTTGATTATTCTGTTCGTACTCTAGTAACGAATAGCTGGCTTAGAGTCGAAGGAAGGATAAACAAATGGAAGCATTAGGTATTAACATTGGGTACCTGTTGATGCAAATCTTTGGCATTGGCATCCTGATCCTGTTGCTGACAGGGTTGGTGTATCGCCCCTTGCTGCGCGTTTTGCATGAGCGAAAGGCAAAAATTGCCAAAGGCCTCGAAGATGCTCGTCAGGCAGCCATTGCCCGTGACAACGCTGACGCCGATGCCAAGAAAATTTTCGACGAAGCCCGTGCCGAGGCCGCCCGGATGCGTCAGGACGCCAGCGTTCAGGCTGAAAATCAGGCCAATGGCATCATTGCCCAGGCCAACCAAGAAGCTAAAGAGATTCTGGCCTCTGCCCGTAAAGACGCCGAGGGCGAGCGCGACCAGATTCTGGCCGACCTGCGTGGCCAGGTGGCTTCAATCGCGATTGCGGCTGCCAATAAATTGGTGGGTGAATCTCTGGATGTGAGTCGTCAGCGGGCCATCATTGCCGATTTCTTTGCCAAGGTGCCTGCCGATGCCACCCGGCTCATCGGCACCAGTGGCGATGTTACCAGTGCCCTGCCGTTGACCGACGCCGAACAAGCGGAGATCAAGAAGGCGCTGAACCTGGAAACCGTGAACTTCAAAGTAAACCCGGCGATTTTGGGTGGTTTGATTGTTCGCGTTGGGGATAAGGTTGTTGACAGCAGCGTGGCCTCACGCATGAGCGCCATGCGAGATTCCTTAGCTTAAACCCTCGTTAAGGTGTGAGAAGATTCAAATAGCCGATAAAAAAGCCAGGGACTCCCTGGCTTTTTTTCTTATTGTCGTCAATACGAGGCGCCGCAGCGCCAAAACCTCTTGCCCGCACGAGGGTGCTTCGCACCCCGCGCGGGGGAATGTTTAGGGTTTGGGTGGGACACCCCCAAATCTGAAAAAACCCGCCCTTCTAACGTCGCCAGGCGCGAAGCGCCGAGGCGACGAAGCACCCTGACTGATGTTGCCCTAAACTCTCTAGCTGGATTTTGTAGGCATGTACTGCATCAGCTTGGAGGCCAGGTTGGCCAGCGGCAAGCTTTGCAGCCAGATGCGCCCAGGACCCGTGAGAGTAGCCAGGAAAAGCCCTTCGCCGCCAAACAGGATGTTCTTCACACCTTTGACGCGCTCAATCTCGTAGTTGACGGACGGTTCGTACATGGCGATGTGGCCAGGATCGACCTTCATCGTCTCGCCTGACTGGAGGTTGTACTCGCGGACTTCACCGGCAATTTCGACCCAGGCAATGCCCGGACCGGTAATCTTTTGCAGAATGAAACCCTCGCCGCCAAAGAGGCCAGTACCCAGCTTGCGGCGGAAATGAATCTCCAATGAAACGGAATCCTGAGCGACCATAAAGGCATCTTTCTGGCAAATGCGGCTCTCGCCGTTGCCCAGCGAGACGGGAATGATGGATCCAGGCGCTTCGGGGGTGAAGGTGACCATGCTCTGGCCTGCTTTGCTGGTGTAGGTGGTGAGGAAGAGCGATTCGCCGGCCAGGCTGCGGGCCAGCCCTTTGAGCAGCCCGCCGCGGGTGTTGGTAGACATCTCGACATTGCCCTTCATCCAGGCCATGCCGCCGGATTCGGTGAAGACGGATTCGCCACTATCGAGGTAGATGTCCAGGGTTTGCAGGGTGGTGCCATTAATTTCGTAACGCATTTTCCAACTCCTTGTTTTTAGGAACTGCAAATATTTTCGGCGGTGCCTTTTTGCAGTTTAGGGGTTTTGGTTGTTTGGTTCTATGCAAATCAGGTTTGATGTCTAAAATTATACCAAATGTGAAGGGATGAAAGTGTTTCATGAACCAACTTGCTGTTAACGAATTGAACCTGCCTTTGGCTGAGTTTACCCTGCCCGCTTATGAGGGTGGATCGATTGCCAATGTGCCCGCCACGGTAGCGGCGCTGCTTGGCGCGCCTTTTGCTGGCTTACCTGCACTGCCGGAGGCGCTGTGGCAGCCGTTGGGCAGCGGCATTAAGCGGGTGGTGCTGCTAACGCTGGACGGCTTTGGCTGGAATTTGTTCCAGGCGCGGCAGGGGTTGGTGACGGCCGTATCCCACAAAGCCACCATCACCCACCAGCTCACCTCCATCTTCCCCTCCACCACGGTGGCGGCGCTGAGCAGCCTGTGGACCGGGTTTGCCCCGGCACAGCACGGGCTGGCCGGACTGCGCCTGTTTTTTCCCGAATATTCTGTCTCAGCGGGAATGCTCGATTTTTCGCCGCTGTTTTATAAGGCCAGGGATGCCCTGGTTGAAGCCGGACTGAACCCGGAAACGTTTTTGCAGCGCCCTGGGGTAGGGGAGCAGCTGGCCCAAAGCGGCATCGCTACCTATGCCTTCAAGGGGCGCGAGATTGTGGATTCGGTGTTGAGCAAGATGCATGGGCGCGGCGTGACCGAATCGATTGGGGCGGTGACCCTGGCCGAGATGCTGGTGCAGCTGCGCGAACTGCTGGACAAACGGGCGGGTGAACGGCTGTTTGTCAGCGCCTACTGGCCGACGATTGATTCGTTGAGCCATTATCATACGTGGCAGGGAACGGCCGTTGCTGCCGAAATCAACGCCATTTTTTACCAGCTGCAAACGGAACTCCTCGAGTCCCTCACCCCGGCGGCGCGGCAAGACACCGCCTTTTTCATCGTCGCCGATCATGGGCAGGAGCTGACGCCGCTGTCGAAGCAGATCTTCCTGGCCGAGCATCCCCAGCTGGAGCAGATGCTGTTTATGCAGCCCACTGGCGAACCGCGCGTGGTTTACTTTTACACGCGCCACGGCTGCCAGCAGGCGGTGCTGGATTACCTGAACACCAGGCTGGGCGGGATGATGACGGCCGTTGCCACCCAAGACGCCATCCAGGCCGGACTATTTGGCCCTGGTGAGGCGGTGCAAAAGGTCGCCGATCGCTTTGGCGATGTGGTGGCCATCATGCGCGATGGCTACAGCCTGTTCACCGAGGCCGAGCGCCCCACGGCGCACAAAATGATTGGGCGGCACGGCGGCATGAACCATGCCGAAATGCTCGTGCCGTGGCTGGGCTTTCGCCTGGACGGTTGGTAGGGCCAATCGAGATGGGCGTGGGGTCATTTGACAGTAAGGTGCAGTTTAGATAGCATCCACAAAAGTAAAATATCCTATTCCAAAAAACCTTGGCTTTTTAGGAAATCAGGGAGTTGACAAGCCGTGAAGCGTAAAACGTGAAACGTGACGAGAGAGTTGACGCGTTTCACGCATCACGTTTCACGCCAAACTCCACTAGATCCCAAAGATCCACTAACTTGAACGTCCCGCCGTATTGGACAAGGCGAGCAAAATGGATACCAATCCTGTTACCCCTATCAAAGAACGTAAAACGTTAACCGATCACATGCGGGCCAACACCCGCTTCATCATCGATCCGGTGGTCACGTACCTGGCCCGCTACCGTTTTTCGCCCGATGCCCTGACGGTGGTGGGCATGTTGTCGCACTTTTTATTTGCCTGGCTCATCGCCAACGGCCACATGACCTGGGCGGCGGTGTCGATGTTTTTCATCGCCCCGCTGGACGCCTTGGACGGGGCGCTGGCCCGCAAGTTGGGCCGTAAACAGGGCGGCTTTGGCGCGTTTTTGGATTCAACGCTGGACCGGCTGGCCGAAATCATTTTGTTTGGCGGCTTTATTGTCTTCTACATGAATCAGGAAGATGCCGTCATGCTGGGTGTGGCTTACCTGGCGATTACCGGGTCGATCATGGTGAGCTATGCGCGGGCGCGGGCTGAAGCGCTGGGCTATGATTGCAAAGTGGGCATTGCCAGCCGGGTGGAGCGCTATGTGGTGATGATTGGCCTGCTTTTCCTGAATTTGCCCCAGGTGGCGCTGATCATCCTGGCGGCGACAACCTACATCACGCTGGGGCAGCGCATGGTTCATGTGTGGCGGCAGGCTTACAGTGCCCAGCAAGAGGCGCAGGGCGGGGAATGAGCGAATCCACATCTGGCGGGCTAAAGCTGCTGCGCCGCCCACGGGTGGAGCTTTATTGGATTTTGATCGCAGTGTGGGCGGTAGCCCTGGCGATACTGTTTGTGGCCCATTTGTGGACGGGCACGATGCCCAAACCATCCCCGTTTTCAATTGTAGGCCTGCCGGTTTACTGGTATGGCATCATCATTGTGAGCGGCATTGCCCTGGGCGCGTGGATTGTCTCTCGGCTGGCGTGGCAGCGGTGGCGTGAGGCATTTTTAACGGCCGTTCCCGACCCCCTCCATGCCCTCCCCCTCACCGACTTTCCCCACCAGGCCAAACTGGCCAGACAACACATCCACACCCTGGGCGAGCTGCTGCTGCTGTGGGGCAGCGACCCGCGCAGCCTGGCCCTGACCAATGACGAGCGCGGCGAGCTGGACGCCTTCCTGGCGGCGCACCCGGCCATCGACCCCGTCTGGCTGGCCGATGCGCCGTGGCGCAAATGGACGCCCGATTTTGTCTGGAACGGCATCATCATCTGCCTGGTTTTGGGGCTGATTGGGGCGC
>CAUJGI010000587.1 GCA_963169155.1 Chloroflexota bacterium | reverse complement strand
GGCCCAGCTTTCCCGCAAAGCGCTAAGGCTTTACGACGACAAGGGCTTGCTGACGCCGACGCGCATCGACCCGGAAACCGGCTACCGCTACTACACCCGCGCGCAGGTAGCGGTGGCCCGCCACATTCGCCTGCTGCGGCTGATGGAGATGCCGCTGGAGACGATTGCGGCGGTGCTGGCCGTGTGGGATGACGATCCCGCCACGGCGCAGCGCTTGATTCAGGGTCATGTAACGGCCGTCGAAAAGCGAGTAACGGCCGTTCACCTGGCTGCCCGCCTGCTGCAAGACGAGTTATCACCCGATAAGGAGCAAAAAATGTCATTCAGTTTTACCGAAGCCGAACATCCGGCACAAACCGTTGTCTCGATTCGCCGCAATATCATCGTGCCCGCCTTCCATCAATGGATCCAGCCTGCGCTGCGCCAGCTGTGGGACCACATCCGCGAACACGGCGCAGAGCCCAGCGGCGATCCCTTTGCCCTGTACTACGGCCCCGTCAACGAAAGTGACGACGGCCCGGTCGAAATCGCCATCCCGTTCACCGGGCTGGTGCCACCCGCTGGCGAGATCAAGGTGCGTGAGCTGCCCGCCCCCAAAACCGTGCGGGTGCGCACCTTTGGCGAATACAACGAGTACCCCAAGCTGCTGGAGATGTGGAACGGCATTGGCAAACATGTCCATGAGCAAAACCTGGAATCCAACTGGGACCACGACCTGACCACCTACGAAATCTGGCACGCCGATGAAACGATGACGATCTGCTGGCCCGTGCGAGAGTTTGTGGCAACGGCCGTCTAACCACAATTCTTCCCAAATGAACAAAGCCACCCGTCTGACAGCAGGCGGGTGGCTTTTGTTTTGGTACAATTCCGCCACCCCAGGTGCGACGCACCTGCATTAACCATTAAAAATTGACCATTGACCATTACGGAGGCTGTTATGCGTTTAGGAATCATGTTGGGCTACGCCGGGCGGCGCGTAGAGCTGCCCATTGAGCTGGTAAAAGAGGCGGATCGGCTGGGCGTGTACGCCATCTGGACGGCCGAAGCGTATGGCTCGGATGCGGTGTCGCCGCTGGCCTGGCTGGGGGCACAAACGCAAAACATCAAGCTGGGCACGGCCATCATGCAGATGCCGGGCCGCACCCCGGCCAACGCCGCCATGACAGCCATGACGCTGAACCAGCTTTCCGGTGGGCGCTTTTTGATGGGATTGGGTCTGTCCGGCCCGCAGGTGGTAGAAGGGTGGCATGGCGAGAGTTACGGCCGTCCGCTCACCCGCTCCCGTGAATATGTGGAGATTGTTCGGGCCATTTTTAAGCGGGAAACGGCCGTTACCTACGACGGCAAGATTTACCAGATACCGTACCAGGGCCAGGGGGCTACCGGCCTGGGCAAGCCGCTCAAAAGCACCCTGGAAGCCCAGCCAGACATCCCCATCTACCTGGCGGCCATCGGCCCGCAAAACGTCGAGCTCACCGCCGAAATCGCCGACGGCTGGCTGCCCATCTTCTTCTCCCCCGGCAAATACGACGAAATTTACAAACCGCACATCGAAGCGGGTTTTGCCAAAGCTGGAAATGGAAAGAGCATGGCCAATTTTGATATTGCGCCCACCGTTTCCGTGGTGATTCATGACGATGTGGAGGTGGCGTATAACATGTTACGGCCGTTCCTGGCCCTCTACATCGGCGGCATGGGCGCCAAAGGAAAAAACTTCTACACCGACCTGGCGGGTCGCTACGGCTACGAAGCCGCCGCCGAGGAAATCCAGGATTTGTACCTGGCAGGCGATAAAGGCATGGCCATGATGAAGGTTCCCGGCGCACTCATCGACGATGTAGCCCTGGTTGGCCCCCGCGAGCGCGTCAAGGAGCGGCTGTCGCTCTGGCTCGATTCGGCCGTCACCACCATGAACATCACCGTCTTCGACATAGACACCTTGCGCACTATGGTAGAATTAATGGCTGAACTTACCTGAGAAGGAGCTGCAAATGATGGAATGGCGTGATTTTATAACGGTTGACCCCAATGTTTGCCATGGAAAAGCCTGCGTTAAGGGCACCCGCATCATGGTCGCTGTCGTTTTGGACAATTTAGCAGCTGGCGTGCCGATGAGTGAGATTCTTCAGAGTTACCCCTCTTTAACTGCGGAATCGGTACAGGCGGCTATTGCCTATGCGGCTGAATTAACGCGCGAAAGAGTGATTGCGCTGCCTATTTAAGAATCATCATGCAATTTAAGATTGATGAAAACCTGCCTGTAGAAGTCGCCAATTTGCTAAGACAAGCAGAACATAATACCGCAACAGTTTTGTAACAAAGTTTAGGTGGTGCTGCTGATTCTCAACTTGCTGAAATTTGCCAGCAAGAGAAACGCGCCATCCTAACACTGGATTTAGATTTCTCCGACATCCGCACATATCCACCGGACCAATATTCTGGAATTGTTGTACTGCGCTTGAGACGGCATGACAAGCCCCATGTGCTGCAAATTGTGCAAAAATTTTTGCAGGCTATCGAAACTGAATCGCCTGTGGGTAAGCTGTGGATAATTGACGAAAAGCGAATTCGAATTCGCGAGTAAGTGTAAAAACTTGAGTTTATGGCTAAAAAACGAACGCCAAACATTTTAATACCGCCGGATCAGGTGAAGGTGAAAGTGGCCGACTGGCAGTCGCGCAATGAGCCGGTGCTGCTGGCGGCGGGACAGGAGCCGCTGTTTTTGGAGTTGGTGGGGGAATTGGTGGGGAAACGGCCGCTCACCTCCAAAAAATACCAGCATACCATGCGGGAATATGCCCGCCGCAACCTCCCCTGGCTCTCCAAAAGCAACGTCATTCGTCTGTACGAAGAGCTGTGTGCGGCCGGTTGGGCCGAATTCGACCCCGACGTGCGCACCCACCTGCAAATGAAGCCGATCCGCAGCCAGGCGGGTGTGACGGTGGTGACAGTCCTCACCAAGCCGTATCCCTGCCCCGGCAAATGCATCTTCTGCCCCACCGACGTGCGCATGCCCAAAAGCTACCTGCACGACGAACCCGGTGCCCAGCGCGCCGAGCGTCACGGCTTTGATCCGTATGCCCAAACGGCCGCTCGCATCCGCGCCCTGGAGCAAATTGGCCACCCCGCCGAAAAAATCGAGCTGCTCATCTTGGGCGGCACCTGGTCCAGCTACCGCCGCGACTACCAAGAATGGTTTGTCCAGCGCTGCCTGGACGCCATGAACGGCGAAGATTCGGAAACGCTGGTGGAAGCGCAGCAGAAAAACGCCGTCGGGCCGCGCCGCAACGTGGGGTTGGTGGTGGAAACGCGCCAGGATCATGTGGATGTGGAC
>CAUJGI010000586.1 GCA_963169155.1 Chloroflexota bacterium | reverse complement strand
TGAGGGCTTGGTTGAACTGGCCGAATTCCTCACGCTCATCCGGCTGCGCGCAAAAACTGCCCCCAAAAATTAACCACCCGTGTCCTCCTACATTCCCGCCTCATTGCGCAGCCAAGTCATAGAGCGTGCCGAAAACCGGTGTGAATATTGTCATCTGCATCAGGCCAGGCAGGAAGCGTCATTCCACGTGGATCACGTGATCCCTATCAAAAGTGGCGGCGGAACAGCCCTGGAAAATTTAGCTCTGGCTTGTGTCTCTTGTTCGCTTCACAAATCCGCCAAGGAGTTTGTGCCAGATCCCGAAACTAACCACCTTGTTTCTATCTTTAATCCACGGCAACAAAATTGGGCCGACCATTTTCAGTAGGTTGGCTTCCAGATGACTGGTTTAACAGCCACCGGGCGAGCCACCATCGAAGCGCTCAGGCAAAACCGTCCAATGATCCTCGCCATCCGAGAAGAAGAACAAATCCTGGGAAGACATCCATAACTCACAAAAGCATCCCTCTCTTGCCAGCTATCCTATTGCCGTTTAAGCTGTCTTTAGCTAAACATTTTGGCTAAATGAGGTAAATATGCGACCAAAAACAGTCAGCGCCACGGACGCTAAAAATCGTTTCGGCAGCGTCCTGCGTGAAGTGAATCAAACCGATGAGCCGATTGTGGTGGAGCGGGACGGCAAGCCCGTGGCAGTTATCCTGAGCATGGCTGCTTATGAACGACTTAAGAATCCCAAGCGTTCAGAATATGCCAATCTCAATTTTAGTGCGGAATGGGATGATGGTGATGGTCGTGCAGGGGTTCACGCCGGACCCAAGGGGTTCACCTGGTGGTATCGGCCAAATGGTCCGGGAGGCAGCTTTGGTGAGCTTGGTTCTGATCAAACCTTTGAAGAATTTCTTGCTGAGGGTCCGAGAGGTGTAGCCGTACCAGAACATGTGCTCAGCAACCTGGAATCAATCATAAAAGCGAACAAAGTTACAGATAGTGACAGGCAGGGCAGGCAAGTAGGTGAACAATCTTAGAACAGAGAAGAGGAAAGACCGATCCAACCTTCTCCTGCAAGGTTACGGTGGCGTCCTGGTCACCAAACAGCCCCGTCAGCAGCGGGCGGGCACGGCCGTTTCCTCCACATCTACCAACAATGGGAGCAACGGCCGTTCCACACTCCATCAAACCGCTGCCGTCGCCTGCGGTGCCCGCCCCGGACCCAACAGCGTCAGGCCAAACAGCAGCCAACACACCCCGCTGACGGCAAAATGCAGGTAGGGCGTGGCCCACTGGGCAGGCAGGAAGGCGGGCACACCAAACCAATCCAACGGCAGGCTAAGCACAACCGTCAGACCCAGCAGCAGCGGCAGCCAATTCCAGCGCGGCAGCATATGGTATCGCTGCATATCCACGCCAAACAGGATAAATCCAACCCGAATGCTCAAAACACAGAAAACGGCCGCATAATTCGCCCAAAGATGTGGACCAGCCTCAGGCACCAGGCCGCTCAACAGGATATTGGTCAGCACGGAAACCAAGACGCCCGCGCCCCCGGCCACACTCAACGCCAGCCCGACCCTGCCCAAGCTGCCCACGACAGGGTGAAAACGCTGCCGAATCCCGATCAAAGCAAACAGCAGCGGGAAAAAAGAGAAGAAGAAAGGAATGGCAACCAGGCCCAAAAAGGCTTCATTACCCTCCGCCCCCAACCGAAAAACAAAATCACCCACACAAGCCATCAACCACAAAACACCCACCAGCATGGTCAGCGGACCCGCCAGCGTAACCAATCTTGCCTTAAACATCGTTATTTCTCCTTGTTGCGCCCGCTCTTCGAGCGCCGATTTCACCAGGTCAAGCAGCGTCGGCAGCCACAACGCCAACACACCGCCTCCACCGTTCTGGCGATAGGCCACGCGGCAGGCATCGCGAAACCTCTGGCGCATTTGCTGGCCATATGCAGTGCGAAACCGTTTTGGATAGAGGCGCAGCAGCACCCCGTAGAGCCATTCAGAAAGCCGGAATACAGCACGCATCTTAAACCTTACCCAAAATCTGTTTCCCCTGGATGACGGCCATCGCCTGGGCAATGCGGGCCGCTTCAGCGGTCAGTACCTGCCTGCCAAACGCCGTCAGACCGTAATAGCGCCGCCGTTCATCATCCAATTCCGGGTCGGGTCGCTCATTGGTCTCCTCAATGAGTCGGGCCTCCATCATGCGGCCAATTGACCCGTACAGCGAGCCAATTCTGATTTGCATCTGCCCCTGCGTTTCCTCTTCCACGGCGCGCATGATGCCGTAGCCATGCTTCTCGCCATCGGCCAGCGCCAGCAGCATGTGGAACACAGTGGGGGTCAGGGGCAGTAGTTTTTGAATTTCCTCGTCCATGATTTGTGATTTCCTGCCTGATAGAGTGTAATTTATATTCGTTACGAATATATTCTCTGAAATTATATGCAAGAGCTGGCCCATGTCAACCCATTGACCCTGATTGGTGACGATGGCGCAGAGGCCTTCACATTTCACGTATCACAAAAACAGCATGGTTCAGAACCGACGAAACGACAGCGACCTTTACAATTTCGTAGCCGCGATTTCCAATCGCGTTTACTCGGGCGCGACGCGATTGGAAATCGCGGCTACTAATGCCGAAGTCAGGCAACGGCCGTTCCCACCTCCACCACTCACCCAAAATGTAAAAAGGTTGTGCCTCCTATCTGTACCCCGATACACAAAATGCCCCGCCATTTTTATTAGAATGAATCCAGGTATCTGTTCAGATTGGGCCAATTTTGAAAATTGACCCAATCGCGTGACAAAAAAATGGAGGCTGACATGGATCTTTTAGGTTGGGCTGTTATTGCGTTGGTTGTATCCCTCATCGCCGGAGGGTTGGGCTTTACCGGCGTCGCCCGCGGCGCAGCGAGCATCGCCAAGGTGCTGTTTGGCATCTTCCTCGTCATTGCCGTGATCTTGTTTATTTTGGTGATTGTCGGGATTGACCTACTGGCTTCAGGGGGCATCATTCTCCCTGCATTGGCCTGAAAATCTGGGGTCTTTAGGATTTGGCGGGGTCAACCTATTTTTTGATGCGAATTAATGCTAATTCTCGTGTTAATTCGCGTCAATTCGTTGCGAAGATCAGTCTGATCGCACCAAATCCCAAAGACCCAAAAACGCTTCTTCCCCCACTTTCCCACACCGACTTTGTCCCCTGCCTGGTAAACCGCCGCCATTCCCGCTGCTGCGGTCCAGGAAGTTCAGTTTTTGTCCCGAACTACCATCGTAAAAATCATCATCTGGTATAAACGTACCGGAAAGATTAGAATTGACCATCCTGGGCTAAGGGTTTGCCCTATTCAATGAAAACGCGCCAAAGAGGACCATTTAATGAATTTCTCGCGACTGCTGACACTGGTTTTTGTGGTTGGGGTTTGGGCTACGGCCGTTTTTGTTGCCTACGATGTGTTTTGGGGACCAGGCCGCATCGACCTGGCGGGCAAGAGCCTGGCCGACATCTTCAGCAGCGGCCTGATCGTACCGCTGCTGGCGATCGCGATAGCCCTGATTTTTGCCGTGTTCGGCATGATCCCCTTCGTGCGGCAGGCGCTGCCTGATGAGATCAAAGGGGGCGTGGTGGCCACCGCCACCATCGTGGAGCTTTGGGACACCGGGGTCACCTGGAACAAAAATCCCGAGGTTGGTTTTCTGCTGGAGGTTTACCCCGCAGCCGGCGCGCCGTTCCAGGCCAGGACCAAACAGGTGATTTCGCGGCTAGACGTGGGGCACATCGGGCCAGGGGGGCAGGTTGAAGTGAAATACGACCCGCAAAAGCCGCAGCGTCTTAAAATTCTCCAGTTCGGTGGGCACACTCCCAGTGGGCACACTCCCGGTGGGCACACTCCCGCAGGAAACCAGAGCGCCGCCCGCCTCACCGAGCTGAGCGAGCTGTTGGCCCAGGGGCTGATCACCGCGGACGAATTTAACCAGAAACGGCAAGAGATTTTGCGCAATTTGTAAGGGCAGCGTCTCTACCTGGCAGCCAGCAGCAAACGCGCTGCCCGAGAAAACAGCGGCCTGGTTTCATTCAAAATGCAGTTCGCAGGTTGTCGGGGGTTGTGGAGGGGAGGGAAACGGCCGTCTCCCCCCCTCCCCACCCAATTC
>CAUJGI010000585.1 GCA_963169155.1 Chloroflexota bacterium | reverse complement strand
CACCACATCGTTGTCGATGTGCCGCCCCAGGGTAAGAACCGGCTTGTTCAGCGGCACATGGCGCTGGCCTTCGACAATCAGATAGGCGTCCAGGGCAGCAATCTCGGCCGCAAAGCTGGCCAGGTTCTCATCCGGTTGGCGGATTTGCGTGGTGTTGTGGGTAGACGGCCGTTTACCAACCACCGGCACAATCTGCAAGGCTGCCCCAGCAATCGCGGGGTCAGCCACCAGCGTCAGGTGCGGCGGGCTGTCTGTGTGCAGGCCAGACTGCTGAATGAAGGTGCGTAAATAATCCGTCAGCTGCGGCATGATGTCTGGTTCGCTTTGTCGCAGCCGATCAAATTCTGCTGGACTTAACCGAATTTCATACCGACCCGGCACCGAGCCGGCAACGGCCGAATCTTCCGCTACCCGGGCCAGTTCCGTGGCAATCCCGGAGAGGGTAACTCCCTGGCCAAAAAAGCGGTTGAAGCTGCCTTCCACCAGCTGCTGCGCCAACGCCTCAAATTTCTGAAATGGTTTCTGTTTTGTCATCTTCAATACCCAACAATGGCGCCTGCCGTGGCGCGCCTATCAGTGACGGTCATTATAGGGTTGGAAAATGAGAGCGTCAATTACAAAGCCAGCTGCATTGCATGGTCATAGGCATCCGGTATACTTTCCCTCATCTGCGACCAATGAATCTTCGAACTTTCACCTGTCATTCCCGCGCAGGCGGGAATCCACTGAACCCAGAATGGATTCCCGTTTTCACGGGAATGACAAGTGCATAAAGTGAAACGACAAAAGGAAGCTTTATGAGCATCGCCAAACAAATCCGGCTGACGTCTTACGCCAGCTGCGCCGGCTGAGCGTCTAAACTGGGGCCAGGGGACCTGGCTCAAGCGATTGCGCCCCTGCGCAAACTGTTCAAGCCGGAAGATTACCCGGAACTGTTGGTGGGATTGGCTAAAGCGGACGATGCGGCCGTTTACCAGCTCAACGACACGCAGGCCATCATCACCACCACCGACTTCTTCCCGCCAGTCGTGGATGATCCGTACGACTTTGGCGCGATTGCCGCTGCCAACGCCCTGTCGGACATCTACGCCATGGGCGGGCAGGTGCTGTTTGCCATCAACCTGGTTGCCTTCCCGGACAACCTGGGCATGGACGTGCTGAGCGAAATTTTGCGCGGCGGGGCCGAAAAAGTGGCCGAAGCGGGCGGCGTCATTGCCGGGGGCCACAGCGTCAACGACAAAGAGCCCAAGTACGGCCTGGCCGTCACCGGCCTGATCCACCCGGACAAGGTGAAGACCAAAGGTGGGGCACTGCCGGGCGACGTGCTGCTGCTGACCAAGCCGCTGGGTGTGGGAGTGGTCACCACAGCACTTAAAAATGGGATGACAGATGAAAGTGATGTGGCAACGGCCGTGGCCTCCATGAAAACGCTCAACAAAGCCGCCGCCGAAGCTGCCCAATTAGCCAACGCCCACAGTCTCACAGACATTACGGGCTTTGGCTTATTGGGCCACGCCCACGAAATGGCCCATCTCGGTGAAGTTGATTTCCACATCCAGTTAGAGAAACTGCCCTGGCTGCCCGGTGCATTGCGCTACGGCGAAGCGGGCGCGTTCCCCGGCGGCATGGGGCGCAACCTGGAATACTTCGGCCCGTGGACTCACTTTGGCCCCGGCGTCAGCCAGCTTGTGCAAGACATGCTGATGACTCCAGAGACATCCGGCGGCCTGCTGGTGGCCCTGCCTGCGGACCAGGTAGAGACGTTTAGGGCGTATTGTGAAACGGCCGTAGCCATCGGCCACGTCACGGCTGGCGAAGGCTTTATTCATGTAATTGGGTAACTGAGTAATTGGGTAATTAGTAATTGAGTAACTGTGAGCGAATTACCCAATTACCTGATTACCTAATTACCCAATCCCCACAACCAATCTCCCACAAAAAACTATGGACCGAACTGTACCAACTTCAGGCAACGAAGAAATTAACCTCTACCTGCGCACCTACTACTCCCTGCTGCGCAGCAGCCGCGAGGTGCAAATCAAAACCCTTATCGAAGCGCACAAGCGGATGAACTCGGCCCTGCACGTGGCCGCCGATGAGCCGCAGCCCGACCTGGCCGCCTTCATCTATGCTATCCTGCGCATACCCGACTGTCTGGACCGGCTGCGGCTGATCATCATGGGGCAGTCGGAACAGGTATTTGCCCAACATGGCTTCCCCAACGTGGAAACCTGGCAGCAGGTTAATGCCCCCGGTCGCCGCCGCCGCAGCTTTTTCGATGGCCAGGACCAGCTGGCCGTTTACATCGCCAGCCGCTCGGATATTGATGACATGGTGCCGATTTTGGTTGCGTATCAGATCGAACGGCGCAAACTGCGCCAGCTGCTCAACAAAGAAAACGTCATCAAGGAACTGGAGCGCATTCGCGACAGCAAAGGGGGCATACCTTCCGGCAACAGCCTGGTTCGTCTGGCCAGCATGACGGACATTCCGGCCGAAGATTTGGGGCGATTGGCGCAGGTATGGGGGGCCAAAACGGCCGAAAAATTCCTCCTCATTGCCCAAACCAAGCAGGAGCTTTCCATCCGCTCGCTGGCCGGATCGCTGGCCGACTATAAACGGGCCACCCGCCGCTGGTGGCGCAACGTAGAGCGCCATCTGCCCGACATTTTTATGCCCGACAAGCCGGTCTATTTTGTTTCCAGCAACACCCACAGCCTGCCCAACCTGCTCAGCGGCTACGCCCTGCACATCGAAGAGCAAATTCACGCCTACATTCGCGAAAATGGTGCGGACGATTTGCACCGGGAGTACCACGACATCCTGGAGCAGAACGTGCCCAGCAGCCGGGAAAACTTTTTGTATTACGCTCTCAAAAAGCTGGAGCAAAACGACTCTCAGGTAACGGCCGCTCGCCTGCAAGCCGAACGGGAAATGGGGCTGATCCGCATCCCCAGCGAACACGCCTTTGACATTGAAGTACAGGTTATCTCGCTGAACAAAATCGACCTGGACCAGATGGACAGCCGCCTGCGCATGCCGCAGATCGAAAAGCTCCGGGAGAGCAAAGCGATCATTGTCAACGTGGATTATCCGCTGGGCATGGCGGCGTACCAGGTGCTCACGGAAATTGCGCGCAACATCGCCGAGGTGCGCGGAGTGTACATCATGGGCAAGGCGGCGACGCTGAACGGCCGTATCGGCGACGTCATGATCCCCAGCGTGGTGCACGACGAGCACAGCCTCAACACCTACCTCTTCGACAACTGCTTTGCCGCCGACGATGTGGCCCCCTATCTCGTCTACGGCACCGTCATGGACAACCAGAAAGCGATCACCGTGCCCGGCACCTTCCTGCAAAACGAAGGGTACATGTCTGTCTTTTACCAGGAAGGGTACACCGACATGGAAATGGAAGCCGGGCCATACCTCAGCGGCATCTACGAGATGGTGCGCCCCACGCGGCATCCCTTGAACGAGATTGTGAATCTGTACAGCAGCCCGTTTCCCGTGGGCATTTTGCACTATGCGTCAGATACGCCGTTCAGCAAAGGCAAAAACCTTGGCTCGCAGAACCTGTCCTACTTCGGCATGGACCCGACTTATGCCACGATGGTGGCCATCCTGCGCGCCATTTTTGAGACGGAGTTGAGCCACATCTAGACCCTCGTTCCACGCTCCGCGTGGAATGCAGTTTCCGGCGCTCTGCGCCGAGGACGCAGAGCGTCCAACCAGCATTCCAACGGAGACCGTTGGAACAAGTAAAATCAAGGAAGAACTATGACACACACAACCATTTTTCAAGAACGCCTGACGGCCGTTCGCCACAAACTGGCTGAGTGGGAAGTAGACGGCGTGCTGATTGCCAGCCCCGCCAACCGGCGCTGGCTGAGCGGCTTCACCGGCTCCAATGGCCAACTGCT
>CAUJGI010000584.1 GCA_963169155.1 Chloroflexota bacterium | reverse complement strand
GTCCAGCTCGCCGTCCGGCAGCACGGCACTGTCCGACGCGCTGTACAGCAGCGCCGACTTGTGTTCGTTGTGGATGGCCAGGCGCAGCTGGCGGTTGGTGTCGGGGAAGTTGTGAGCATCGCGCACGACCCACTGGCCGTACAGCTGGTTGTGGCTGTAGATGTTCCAGCCGTTGGCAAAGCGGGTAAGCATCGCTTTGCCACGCGCCTGTACGGCCGTTACCACCACCCCCGTCAACAATTCCTCGTACTTTTTCAGCGCATCAAAGGCAAAAAAAACGGCCGGTGTTGGCCGCCCCACAATGGCCGCTGCTACCGCATCGGCCGCCAGCTGAATTTCAGGTCCCTCAGGCATAAACTGCTCCATTGATTGCCAGTTGTTATCGCTGATCTTACCAAAGATTGCGGATTTGAAACACGAATAACGCGAATGACCGAATTGGACGAATTAAAAAATATTCGTGCCATTTGTCTATTCGCAAAATTCGTGTTTTATTTTTACGAAGCAGTTTCGGAAGAAGAATCGAGGAAAAGGCGCAGTTCGGCATCGGTCAGGGGTTCGCTGGATTCGGTGGCGTAGAAGCCAGTTTCCCACAGGCTGCCGTGCAGCTCAAATTCGTAGTGGATGGTTTGCTCAGAGCCGTTTTTGAAGAGATAAGCCGCCCAGCTGGCATCGCGGCCCGGCGGCACGGTCACCACCAGCTGCACCAGGTCCGCCTGGACCTGCACGTGGGTGAGCACGCAGGCATTGGCCACGGCCAACCGGCTGATCGCCCGGCGCAGCGGGATGTGCAGCTGGCTGGGCAGCAGCGCGTCTGGCCGCCACACGATGACAAAAGACGGCCGTTGCCCCGCGCCAAAGCCATTGCCCAACAACCCCGTCTGGGCCAACACCCGCCCTTCGACAACGGCCGTTAGCTTTTTGGCCATACGCCGCGTCTGCTGCCGCACTTCGGTCAGCGGCGCTTCGGGCAGCGCCACCAGGGTCACCAGGAACTGTTCGGACACGCGGTGGGTAAAGAGCAGCAAATCGCCCGCCCGGGCAGGCAGGTGGATGAACTGCAACCGCGACGGCAAAGTATTGCCCGCCCACCCCGCGCCGACGTGCAAAGCCACGGCCGCTGCTTCACGCTCATTGAGTTCGCCCCAGTAGGCCAGCAGCTTGCTGCCACGGGCAAACACAATCGTTTGCAGCAGACGGCCCAGGCGCGCCTCTTGCAGCGTGGCGATGAGTAACGCAGTGTCAAGCGAACGGGTGGGATCGGGGGGAACGGCCGTATCACGGCGCGGCGGCACCACCGGCTGGCGGGCCACGTTTTCCACCAAGGTTTCCAGCTCCACATCCACCAGGGATTTGATGAGCACGCCCTGGACGTTGCCAGAGTAAGTCACGGGAATCTCTTCATCGCCGGAAGGGGTTACCAGGATGAGGCGCAAATTGGGCTGCACCGCCCGCAGCGAACGGATGATTTTAGCGCCCTCGGTCACAGGGATGAAGGCCAGGTCTTGATCGTTCTGCACCAGCTGCAAACACGCTTCTTTTAAGGTAGGCACCAGCGAGACGTGGAATTCGCCCATGCGGCTGAGGGCACGCATCAGGCGGAGGGCAAAGGTGCGATCTGGTTCCAGGACCAGGATGTGCTTGATCTCCCGTGATTGCATGGTTCGATTCTAAAGGATGGGCAAACGCAAAATCAATGAGCCAATCGTGAATAATCATGAACCTGCCGTGAAAAATCCCGAGGTCGCGCGAGACGGCGCGGCGACAAGGCCGCCGGTTTAGCCCCGAACCATGCTGTGCCGTCTCGCCCCTCCATCATATTTGGAATTGCTGCTGAGGAACGGCCGTTATTTTCAAAGGCAATGGTTCGTGTATACTTGGCGCGAATGATGAAGTTGTCTGCCAACACCCGATCTAAACAGGAACCCTATGGAAACAATCAATCAACAAGTAGAAGAGATGGAAGTTTATGACACCATCCTGGAAACCATCGGCAACACCCCCCTGGTGCGGCTGAACTCCGTGGTGAGCGATTTGCCCTGCACCGTGCTGGCCAAGGTGGAATTTTTTAATCCCGGTGGCTCGGTGAAGGACCGCATTGGCCCGGCAATCATTGAAGACGCGGAGCGCAGCGGCCGTTTGAAACCCGGCGGCACCATCGTCGAATCCACCTCTGGCAATACCGGCGTGGGGCTGGCCATCGCCGCCGCCATTAAAGGGTACCGCTGCATTTTTGTAATGCCCGACAAGATGTCGCAAGAGAAAATCCTGCTGCTGCGTGCCTTCGGGGCGCGAGTGGTGGTGACACCAACGGCCGTTGAACCCGACGATCCGCGCAGCTACTACTCCGTAGCCCACAAGCTGGTCGAAGAAACGCCCAACGCCATTTTGGCCAACCAATATCATAATCCGGTCAACCCGCAAGCCCACGTGGCCACCACCGGGCCAGAACTCTGGCGGCAAACCAAAGGGCGCATTACCCACCTGGTGGTGGGTATGGGCACCGGCGGCACAATCACCGGCACGGGGCGCTATCTGAAGGAGAAAAATCCGCACATCAAGATTGTCGGCGTGGACCCGATTGGCTCGATTTTGTACGAACTGCACCGCAGCGGCCGTTATACCAAAGCCGAAGGGTACAAGGTCGAAGGCATCGGCGAAGATTTCCTGCCCAGCACGCTGGATTTAAGCGTGGTAGACCACGTGGTGCAGGTGAATGACAAGGAAAGTTTCCTCATGACGCGCCGCCTGGTGCGCGAAGAGGGCATGTTCTGCGGCGGTTCCTGCGGTTCGGCGGTGGCCGGGGCGATTAAATACGCCCACGACCAGAAGCTGGGCAAGGATGATGTGGTGGTGGTTATGCTGCCCGATTCCGGCTCGCGCTACCTGAGCAAGGTGTTTGATGATGAGTGGTTACGCGAAAATGGCTTTCTGGAGCAAACCTGGGCCGATTTCCGTGCCGCCGACATTCAGGCCGCCAAACATGCCCACGACATCATCGCCGCCCGCCCCACCGACCTGATCACCGACGTGATTGCCCAGATGAAGCAGTACAACGTGTCACAGCTGCCCGTTTTGGCGGAAAACGGCCGTCTCCTCGGCGTCGTCTCCGAAATTGACCTGCTCAACCACATGCTGCTCACCAACCACGCCAGCCACGCGCCGGACGAAACCATTGAGTCGATCATCGAAACCAACGTGCCGGTGGTGCGCCCCAGCACGCCGCTGGAAACATTGGTAGGCATCTTCAGCAAACACAGCGCCGTCATCATCGCCAGCGATGACAAAGTGCAGGGAATTTTGACCAAAATCGACATTCTCGATTTTCTCTCTACCCAGGTTCGCTAACAACGCTTGATTTTGATACAGTTTTGATACGACTTTGTATTAGCGGCGCAACACCGTTTCGCTATGGTTACTTTTCATGGTTAGCCTCATCGCTTGAGGGGAAAACGGCCGAAACAATCCTTTGGGGATGGGTCGCCTTGCGCAATCGCCAAAACACAAACAGGAACGCTTTATGATTGCAGAAACTGCCAAAAAACTCCGCGAAAACATTCAAAAAGTCATCGTCGGCAAGGACGAAATTATTGACCTCGCCCTGAT
>CAUJGI010000583.1 GCA_963169155.1 Chloroflexota bacterium | reverse complement strand
GCAGGCCGCCGCGCTCCAGCAACGGCACCCGGCCGCACAGTCGATCAATGGCCCGTTCCACAAAGTCGGGCCGGGCGTGGTGGGTGTCATTGTCGGGCGATTCGCCTAGCGGGTTGCCATCTTCCAACCCCACCAGCATCAAATTCCCTTCGGCGCGAAAATACATCTGGCGCGGAAAATCTATGACGGTGGGATAGGCGGCGGCCATCTGCGCTGGTGGAGCCACAAACATGGTGTCGTGCCGCCAGGTATCGTAAGGCAGATCAAGCCCCACCATCTGGTTAATTTGTTCGGCCCGCGCCCCGGCGGTGTTGACGAGAACGGCCGTAAAAAATTCCCCCTGTGTCGTTTCCACCGCGCTCACCCGGCCGCCCACTGTTTGAATCGCCGTAACGGCACAATCTTGCATGAAACGTGCGCCGTACCGGACAGCGGCCGTCAGCAGCGCCTGCGTCGCATCACTGGGCATGGCGTAACCCGATTCCGGTTCGTAAGCGGCTATGGCAAAATCATCAGTGACAAAGGCGGGTGCCAGCCGTTTCACGTCGTCCGCAGTGACGAGGAACGTGGGAATACCAATTTGCTGGTGCATGGCCACATTGGCCCGCAGCGCGTCTTCATGTGTTGGCTCCACAATTTGCACAAAACCGGTGCGCGTGAAGCCACATTCGCCGCCCACAATCTCTTTCCAATTACGGAAATAAGCAAACGATTCCCAGGCCAGACGGGAATCCAGCTCTGTGTCATAGTGCATGCGCACCAGACCGCTGGAGCGACCCGTGGCACCGGCGGCCACATGCTTTTTCTCCAGCACCAGGACCTTCACGCCGCGTCGCGCCAGATGAAAAGCCAGGCTGGCCCCCTGTATGCCGCCGCCAATAATGATGATGTCTGCTGTATTCGTCATTAAAGTTCTCTTCATTTTGTTTCTAATTTGACAAGGATAGATTCCGGCGGGGCGGCGTAGACGGCAGAGAAGTTGAACCGCTGCGTCGGTTCCTATCCATGCGACCGCTACGAATTTTGAAGTTAATTGCGCTCAGTTTGTGACCAGGCCATTAACACATCCCAGTAATAACCGTCCAGTTCATTTGTGGTCACGGCCGTTAACGCAAACCTCGGCGTCTGTGCTGCATACAAAACGACAGGATTCCTGCCCGACAAGAAAAAGAGCGTGTCGCCGGATGGGTTCCACAACAGTTGATCCGCCCGTTCATTAAAAATCCTGTCTGGGCTGCTGCCGGGCGTGTTGGCCTGTACCCACACTCCCTCACCATTCTGATCGATCCATGCCCAATGCTGCGCTCTCCTAAGCGCATCGGGCGGCACGGTTTCCGGCCAATCTACACCCAGATCACGGTATGTAACCACCTGTCCCTCAGTGGAAAACAACTGCCAGCCATTAACGTGGCGGGAATAAAAGGCATTGAGTTGCTTAGACCAGCGCGGGGCGATGGGCAGGTCAGGCTGCACATCTGGTATGGGAATAATTTCGCCTGCGGGATGGGTTCTTACATATAACCCGAGTTGCTACCTTGTAATGTGAGTTGATGTCCATGGGAAATCTCTTTAAAGTTGTTGGAACCTAACCTACAACCAAAAGCAGAGACCCATGGACGATAAAATAGTAGCAATTTATACCATTGTGAGCGACTTTCTGATGGCTATTCATCATTATGAAGACCCACAACGTCAAGTGAGTGATGCTGAAGTGATGACCACAGCCATTGTCGCTGCATTGTTCTTTGCCGGAAATTACGAATCAGCACGGAGTTTGCTGGCTGAGCCACGGTATTCCCCGGCCATGCTCAGCAAAAGTCGCTTCAATCGACGCTTGCACCGGGTGAAAGGCCAGTTCCTTAGCCTGTTTTCACTGCTGGGCGAACACTGGAAAGAGCTCAATAGCGACTCGCTCTATGCGATTGACACTTTTCCGGTGGCAGTTTGTGACAACTACCGCATTAAACGTTGTCACCTTTACCAGGGTGAAGCCTACCGCGGCTTCATTGCCAGCAAAAAGCGCTATTTCTACGGCTTGAAAATCCATCTGGTCGTGACCAAAGATGGCCAGCCGGTCGAGTTCTTTCTGACGCCTGGTGCCGATAGTGACGTGGAGTGTCTGGACCTGTTTGATTTTGATTTACCACCAGGTTCAGAAGTCTATGCTGACCGAATCTACACCAACTATGTTTTAGAAGATGTCTTGAACGAGGCTGACATCTTGTTCAAACCGCTGCGTAAGAAAAACCTAACACGTCAGTGGGAACCTTGGGAGCAATACTGGATCCACCTACATCGCAAAATGATAGAAACGTCGGGCAGCTTGATTGAGCGCATCTTGCCTAAGAGCATCCATGCGGTGACAAGTGTTGGTTTTGAACTCAAGGTCAGCTTGTTTATTTTGGCCATGAGTTTCGGCCATGTTTTTAAGGTAGCAACTTAGGTTACATATAGAAGCTGGCCATCTTCAGGCGGGCATGTTGTTTCAATGAGCAGGGCGCCGCCGGGCTGCATAGCCACCCCATCCTGAGCAAAGAAACCGGCCCACAAAGGGGTTGTGCTGCCGGTGCGCACATTTTGCGCCCGCAAATCTACGCCACAAAAGCCGACATCCATTGAATAAATGACAATGGTTTCGGCGTCTTGCCAGCCGACAATGGTTTCTTGTTGTGAGTGAAGTTCGTCGTGTAATTTGATCATGTCCGCGCCGTCGGCGCGAACGGCCCAGCCGGACAAGACAGATTCGCTGCCAGCGCCTGAGTAAAATTTGATGCCGTATAATGAAAAATGGTCTGGCTGTCTGGAGACCAATTCAGGCGCGAGGCGGCTGTTGGCCCGGCGCTGAGTTGGCTGATTTGTTGGTCGGTTGCTGTGTAGACGTAAACATCGGCAGAATCACCCGCATGGGCGCTGACAAAGGCCAGCTTTTGACTATCTGGTGACCAGGCCACCTTGCCCACGGTGAAGGCAGCCTGGCAGCGATTGGAATCGTTATCTGCGCCTAAACAATCATCCTCCGGCCGTACTTCTGTTTGATTGGAGAAGAGCGGGGTAATTAACTGTGTTTCCCCAGAGTTGATGTCCAGTAAATGCAGCGTGGTGGGTTCACCAGACGGAGAAGTGTAGGCCAGAAAACGGCCGTTTGGGGAGAATGCGGTCTGGTATCCGTACACCTCATTGCCGAGGGTTAGCGGGCTGTTTACGAGCTGCGTTACGCCAGAGCCATCGGTAGCAGCGGCAAAAATGCCGTTTGGGTTGGCAATGATGAGGCGGTATGCAACGGAAGTTTCCGCCTCATTGCTTACCTCCAGGGTGGGTATGGCCGTTGGTTCCTTGGTGGGCGTGGCCCTAGGCGCGGCGGTGAATGTAGGCAGAGGGGATGGGGCGGTGGTGGCCGTGGGCACAGCCGCCACTTCCCGTTCACTTGTTGGCGCTACAGTTCCGGTAACGGCTGTCTGCTCTGATGGCCCAGAACACCCTGCCAGCGCCATAAACAGACAAATTAACAGTAAAAAAGATGAGTACCTTATCATTATTTACCTTATCACTTACCTCCTGATTGACACATCTTTTTCAGGAGCGTTTTCAGGTGCGTTTTCAAAAACAAAAGATGGATTGTCTTTCTCAGCTCATCACAACAACAGGAAGGTAGCCGTGAAAAACGTTCCCAAATGATCGCCTGTGCGCCACCAATGGGCCAGAGGCAGTTGTTCCAACCCGGCCAGCGTTTCCGCCCCCGCAGCCTTGTAAACCGCCAATATTTCCTGCGCCGTAAACGGCCGTTTCCACTTCATTACCCACCCATGTCCACACAATCCCGCCTCATGCAGCCATCAACAATTCTGCCGTGAGAATACCCGACGTAGCGGCTCGCCCCACGCTGTAGCCGGGGTAAGTCGTCTGCCCGGTCTGGTACAGGCCACCAATGGGCGTGCGATGCGGGAAGTGATGCCACGGCGCGACCTGCGGCGACAAACCGTACACTGCCCCGCGATATAAATTCAGGTTGTTCCTGAAATCCTGCGGGCTGACAATGCGTTTGACGGCAATATCGAGTTTGTGAACGCGAGAGAGAGCGGCCACCGCTTTTTCAAGAACGGCTTCCTTTTTCTCCTCGCTCCAATCGTCAATTGGAAAATCGCGGTGCACAGGCGGATACATTTCGATCACGCTTCCACCCGCGGGCGCGAGTTCGGGGAGCGTCACCGTCGGTGCGTCGTACACCAGCCACCTCACGCCGTCGTCGCAGGGAGTGAACACATCGCCCTCCTGCTCCATCGGCGGCAGGAAACAGTGCGAATGGCTGGGCGCATCTATTTTGTTACGCAAACCAAGTTGCACCGAAAATGCAATGTGCGACAACTGCGCCTCCTGCGCCATACGTTTCAACTTGCGCGGCGAATCCGCGTTGTCCAGCAAGGAGCCAAAGGTCAGCATCCCGCTGACGGTGGAGATGACCGCGTCCACTTCCACCAATCCCTGCCCGCGAATTTCCAGACCGCGCACACGACCATCCTTCACAACGATTTTATCCACCCGCGTATTCAAATGGATTTCCCCGCCGCGCGCGAGCATGGCGCTGCTCAACGCTTCAGGCACTTTGCCCATGCCGCCTTCGGGCAGATGAAAGCCGTCATTGAAGAGCGTTACCAAACCCAACACCGAAATGGCCGGCTGTTTTTCCGGGGGCAATCCTGTGTATAACAAAACGCCCGACATGGCGGCACGCACCGAGTCGTCACTGAAGAGCCGCCGCAATTCGTCCGCCACCGTGCCGCCAAATTTGTGCAAATGCCGCCACCCCTTTGTGAGGATGCGCGAATAGGAAAGCGGATTGACAAGGATATCTTCGGTGAGCAAACGCAGGGCTGGCGCCCAGCGCTTCATCATGTCGTCCAATTCTCTTTTTAGAACGGTTTCGTTCACCGTCCCGCTGCTTTTTTCGACAGTCACACGCAGGCCGTCGCCAAATGTGATCTTGTCACCGTTGGGCAGAACCGTCGTCTGCGGGGCGGTGATCTTCCGCAGCGGCAAAACGGCCGTACGATCCAACCCGACCTTGGCAAAGACGTGATCCAGCATGGTCGGCAAGGCGAGATACAACGCGCCATCGTTGAACGTGTAGCCGCCAATGTTCGTCGTCGCGCAACAACCGCCGATCTTTTCGTTCGCCTCAAAAAGTTTGACCTTGATTCCCATGCGGGCAAGCAATCCGCCAGCCGCCAGCCCCGCCACGCCGCCACCGATGATGCCCACTGTTTTGATAGATGCCATGCAGTTCTCCCTGTCTGGTTTGAATGTTCGTTAGATTATATGCCATTGGGGTTTGAATGTTGCCATATCACCGCACTACCAGGGGTAAATAAATGTTTTGCTGGGCAGGTATGCCGTCGTTCAGCGCCTCGAATACCAGTTGCCCGTTTACGTAGCTGATTTCGTATTCAAAGCCCGGCTCCAGACCATTGATTTCCACGCTGGCCAACGTATCGGTAAAACCATCAGTCGCCGTGAGAAAAGTGAAGGTGTCACCCAGGCTGGGGGCATAGCCGTTGCTGAAATCAAGAGCCAGGATGCCGTCCAGGACGGCCGTGCCCACCGGCCAGGAAATTCAGCAGTGGCAAGATGATGTGCTGGAAGTAATCCATATTCCAGAAGGTTTTCATGCGCAGCCGCAGAAAACGGGCGGTCTCATCATCTATCCAAGGGTTGTGGGGTGGGGTTTGTGTAGACATCACTATCTTACGAGGGTCAAAATCTGATAACCAATGTTATACTGGCTGTGACCGGTTTCCAACCGTGCCACCTCTGGGCGGCTTATTGGACGGCAATCGGTACACCAATCAGGTTGCCCCATTCGGCCCACGAGCCATCATATTCGCGCACTTCGGGGTAGCCCAGCAGGTATTTCAGCACAAACCACAGATGCGTAGACAGCCCGCCGCGCACACAATAAGTGATGACTTCATTATCCGGGCTGATGCCTCTCTCGCTCAACAAGGTGTGCAGTTCAACGGCCGTCTTGAACGTGCCATCCTCATTCACCGTCGGCGTCAGCCAGCGGCGGAACTGTCCATCTGCCATCTCCATCACCGCCGGTACGCTGATGGCCCCAGGGATGTGCCCGCCAACGGTGCCGCCCATGGCATCTTCCCCTTTGTACATCGCCTCCGTGCGGGCATCCACCAGCACCCGGTTGGCCCGGCCAATGCCATCCAGAATCAGGTCGTGATGCGCCCGCAGTGTCCAATCCGGTTTTTTGGCTTTGTACGTGGTGGGCTGGATGGTGGGTATATCGGTGGTGAGGGAACGGCCGTCCGCCATCCATTTCCGCCGTTCCCCATCCAGCAAACGCACGTCCTGATGACCGTATATCTTCAGCATCCACAGGGCCATGGCGGCCAGCAAATTGCTAAAGCCATCAAACAGCACGATGGTGGTCTGGCTGCCGATTCCAGAGCGGGAAAGTAAGGTTTCAACGGCCGTTTTGCCCAAAATATCCCGGCTGCCAGCCTGCAAGATGTCACCATTCCAATTCCAATAAACCGCCCCCGGCAGATGCCCTGAGTCATAAGTGGTCGAATTAAAACCCACCTCAACAAAACGCAGAGAGGGGTCATGCAGATGGTCGGCCGCCCACTGCGGGCTGGCCACCATGTCAGGATAAGCGTACTCTGTCATTGTTTCCTCCTTACGAACATCTTTGACGCAAAGACGCAAAGGTCTTCGGGGTAAAGGGGCTAAAGAAGAGAAAGAAAAGCTTTGTTTCTTCTCTACTGTCCGCCTTCGCGTTCTTTGCGTTCTTTGCGTTAAATTGTTCAGGTTAAAAGTTGCTGTTCCTAGGCAACACGCGGTTGTGCGGTTGGGAAACCGGCATCTATCCAGCCCTGAACGCCGCCTTCCAGAATGGAGATGTTGGTAAAGCCCATATCGTGCAGCAGTTTGCCGCCCAGCGCGCCCAGTGGGCCAAGAATGCAGGTGGTGATGATGGGGCGCTTGCGGTCGGCCAGCCGGGGATCGCGCCAAGTCTCTGGTACTTGGTTGTCGGCCAGGTAGGTCAAGGCCCCATACGAGAGATTAACTGCGCCGGGTACCGTGCCAGTCTGATTTATGTCGGCTGCATCGCGCACGTCAATCACCAGGGTGTTGGGGTCTGACTGGAGTAGGCTCTGCGCTTGGGCCGGGGCAATGACCGGCACAACCGCCAGTGCCTCGGCTGCCATATTGCCGAAAGTGCGAGGTCGCTTTGGTAAGCCGCGTGTGATTACCGAATGGCCCTGCAGCACGTCAAACCGCTTGATGCTGGCATTCCTGAAGGGCAGATCTCCCGACAACATGGCCGCTACCTCTTGAGCGAAGTTCCCA
>CAUJGI010000582.1 GCA_963169155.1 Chloroflexota bacterium | reverse complement strand
GCAGTTTCTGATCGTTGGGTCATATAGGTCTCACCCTCACCCCGGCCCTCTCCCAGGGAGGGAGAGGGTGCCAGATTCCCTCCCCTCACAGGGAAGGGTTAGGGTGGGGGTCTAAAACGGCTGGCGGATAATCGTTTTCAGCTTTCCCGGTGCCGTGCGTCCAGGGTCGCTCAGGTAAATCTCGTGGTGTTTGCCGGTTAGCTGGCCGCCAGTGGCCCAGATGAAGTCGTGCAGCTTTTGGATGGTGGGGCCTTCGTCGGCGTAGGGACCAAAGTACAGGATTTGCGCCGCTTTGCCTTCGGCAAAACACTCAAAGTTTACCTGCGCAACGGCCGTCAGCCCTTTCTTCTTCAGCACCTGTGTCTTGGCCTCAGCCACCATTTCCGCCGTGATAAAGTCTGGCTGCATGATCATCGCCTGCCACAGCCAGTTAGATTTGTCGTCTGTGGAAAATTGGGTCATGTCTTCGATCCACCACAGCCCCTCCAGCGGCATCACGCCAAAATCAAGGGCCAGGCTGCCTTTTTTGACCATAAATTTGAGCGTGTAGGCCACGGCATACAGGGCCGACACGGCGTCTTTATACCACTGAGCGGTATTGGGATCGCCTTCGCCCAAAATGGTGAGAAAGTTCATGGCAGGCACATCAACAACGGTCGTATCCTTCGCCGACGGATTGTACAAATGGTTCAGCTCTTTTTTGAGGTCGATTTTTTGCATGTTCACTCCTGAAAATGTTCTACCACATGGCGATAGGATAACACGGGGTAACGGCCGTCTGCTATTCCAAACTTGCGCATTGTGCCATAAATAACAACCTTGACGTTAAACTACTTTTCCCCCAAGTACGACTTTTCGCTATAATGCATCACACAACAGATACTGGAGAAAACATATGAGTGACCAACCGCATCATCCCGTAATTGGCTGGGAGCAGGCAACGGCCGTTCCCGACAACCACCAGTTTAACCGCTACCTGCACACCCAAAACGGTCACCTGCACATGGATGGCCTGGACCTGGCCCAGATTTTCCTGGAAGATGCCCCCCAGGGCTTTACCCAGACGCTGCCCAGTCCCCTGGAGATCGTCTACCTGCCGCTTATCCGGCAGCAGATTCACAAAATGAACCGGGTGTTCGCCGACGTCATTGCCGAGCGAGATTACGGTGGCCAGTTTCATTACACCTACGCCTCCAAAGCCAACGCCGCCGAAGAAGTGATCCGCACCACGCTTGGCGCGGGCGCACACCACGAAATGTCCTCCACTGTGGATGTGGACATCGCCAAGCTCATGATCCAGCGCGGCTTGCTCACACCGGACCGCATGGTGGTATGCAACGGCTTTAAGGGGCCAAACTCCCTATATGCCGCCAACATTTTACAGTTGCGCCAGCTGCATGAAAACATTATCCCCGTGATTGAAGATTTACCGGAAATTTCGCCATTTCTGAGCTCTGGCCAGACGTTTAACGTGGGGCTGCGCCAGAAAAGCTATGGCCACAACGAAACGCTGGCCGAGATGGATCAAGCCAACTCCCGCTTTGGCCTGAACACCGACGACATCTGGAAAGCCGCCGACTACATCGCCGCCGCGCCCCACCTGACGCTAAAAATGTACCACTACATGGTCGGCAGCCAGCTCACCGACATTCCCGCCTTTATCAGCTGGCTCAAACCAGGAATCGAGCAATTTGCCCGTCTGCGGCAGCGTTACCCCAGCCTGAGCATCTTCAACTTTGGCGGCGGCATGCCGGTGGCCATGACACTCGATTTTGATTTTGACTACCACGACTTTGTCCGGCAGCTGCTTGCGGCCCTGCAGGAAGCGTGCCGCCGCTACAACGTACCCGTGCCAGACGTGATGGGTGAATTCGGCCGTTACACCACCTCAGAGCACGGCGCACATCTGTTCAAAATCATTGCCGCCAAAGACAACGGCTCCAAACTACCCTGGTACATCATCGACGGCTCGATCATGAGCTCCTTCCCGGACAGCTGGGCGCTGTCCGAGCATTTTATTGTGCTGCCGCTGAACCACCTGGACAAACCGTTCCAGCAGGTCCAGCTCGGCGGCATCACCTGCGACAGCGATGACGTTTATCCGCCTAAGCCGAGCAAATCACCGCTCTACCTGCCGGTGGAAACAGACGAGCTGTACATCGGCTTTTTTAGCATTGGGGCGTACCAGGAAATGTTGGGCGGGGTGAAGGGCAGCAAACATTGTGTGCTGCCAGAAGCGTATGAGCTAGTAGTTGATAAGGATGGTGACGGCCGTTTCCAGTTCCAAATTCTGCACGGCCAACATCCCGACGACGTCCTGCGCAACCTGGGTTACGCCATCTAAAACGATGCAACCAAAGCATATGCTGCCCGTAAATACAGGTAAAATTACCCCAAAATGCAAACCGATCCCCACATACAGGGGAAACATTAACCGTTAACCATTTACTTTTAACCATTCTGTATTCTTTTTCCGAGGAAAAGCACATGAAACTAGATCGCACCCGCATCATTTTCATCGCCATCATTGGCATAGCCGCCCTGGTCATTTGTGGTGTCGCCGCCTCCAGCATCATCAACAGCTTCAACGACACGGACGAGCCGGAAGTGGCCGACACCAGCGACAACAACAACACCAACGGCTCCACCGTCAGCACCGTCGATCTCGACTCGCCAGACCCAATTTGGGGTCCCAACTACGACGTTAGTGATGGGCTGCCCACCTACATTTGCGGTGCCGATGCTTTCGGCAGCTACTTCACCCTGCAGCAAATGCAGATGAGCGGCAAAGACATCGAGCACGGTTTCCACCTGGGCATCATCCCCTTCTTCCTCACCGATGAATACGACATCACTGAAGGGCAGCGCACCGCCCTGCTGGATTCCGGCCAGTGGAACTGCCTGCTCACCACCCTGGACTCCGTCGCTCTGTCCAGTCCCGGCGTCATCACCGCCATTGTGGATGAAAGCGCCGGTGCCGACCAGCTGTGGGGCCGCGACATCGACACCATCAACGATTTGCAAGGCAAGCGCATCGCCTTCGCCCGCGACTCTGTAGGCGAATACTTCGTCTACTACGCCCTCTCCATTGCCCAGCTCAGTCCGCGCTCCCAGGTGACTCTGGTGCCACAGGACAGCGTCGAGGACGCCATCGAGGTCTTCAACAACGGCCAGGCCGACGTGGTCTCTGCCTGGGAGCCCAACATTTACGATGCCGAGCAAAGTGGTGGTGTGAAGCTGCTTAGCTCCGAAGAACTGCGCATTGTTATTGACGTGATTGTCACCTCACGCCAATCTATCCAGACAAAGGCCGACCTGGTGCAGAATTTCCACAACGCCTGGTTTGATACGCTTAAAGCGCAGGTGGAAGATTTTGGTACGGCCGCTTCCCAAATCGCCGCCTGGGGCAACAACGACTGGACCTTTGTCTACGCTGAAACCGCCACCGACGACTTTACCATCTGGCTGGAAAGCGTGGCCCAGGCTGACCTCGGCGACAATTCCTTTGTGATGCGCGACACGCGCCCGATCATCTCGCGCCTGGAGATTGCCCGCCGCGTCTGGGCTGCCTCTGAC
>CAUJGI010000581.1 GCA_963169155.1 Chloroflexota bacterium | reverse complement strand
TCTACACGGCACTGCTTGGCTTTACCATCTACCAGGCGCTGCCCGCCCAGCGCAATAACCGGCTTATTGGCCGGATTGGTTGGGGTTTTGATATCAGCAGTGTGGCCAAAGCCGCCTGGCTGTTTGCCTGGCACTACGGTTACTACGTGATCTCGGTACTTATCATGGCGGCGCTGCTGGTGACGCTGATCGTCGTTTACCGGCGATTGGCCATTGGCCAGCCAGATCCGTCGCTGTCGCTGGCGGACAAGCTGCTGGTGCAGTTCCCCTTCAGCATTTACCTGGGCTGTATTACCGTGGCGACAATCGACAACGTTTCCAGCGTGGCCAATTACCTGGTCTGGGACGGCCTGGGCATTGCCGAGCCGGTGTGGTCGGCGATGATGATGGGCGTAGCAGTAGTGGTGGTTGGACTGCTGCTGTTTAACCGGCGCAACATTTCGTATGCCGGTGTGCTGGTGTGGGCGCTGTTTGGCATTCGCGCCGCGTACCCGGATGTGGCGGTGGTGGCCAATACGGCCGTTATCGCTGCCCTCCTCGTTACCATTTTTGCCCTGGTCGGCTACTGGCGCACCCATGAAGCGGTCACGTCACCAAAATCGGTGCAGCAGCCGCGCACCACCGCGCCGCTACATTCTCGCTGATTCATGCCGCGCTGGGACATAGCCTTGGGCCAGCGCGGCCACCGTGGAAGGAGGTGTCAGGACAACAACCTGGCCCTCCCCTGGCCGAGAAATGGGCGCCTCGTATCCCGCTGGTGTCCAGGGCAGGAGGGCATCTTGCCATATCAGGTACGGCCGTTCCTCCAACAAAATAATTGTGCCGCCAGGCAGATCGCGAAGAGCCGCTTTGTAAGTCCGCTTCTTTCTGTTCTTGATGTTGTAGGCGTCCGTTAACCGCTCCGCATGGAGCACCGCATCCATCTCCCCTACCTTTACCGAATCCCCAAAACCAAACTGTGGATTGCCCACCAGCCAGGCATCACGAAACGCCTCGGCCGCGGCGCGGCGGCATTCAAAGCAGGGCCGATGCCCGGCCGCCAGCGCGGTCGCTTCATCCAGGAAAAACAGCTCGGTGTAGTTGCCGGGCTGCATCAGCGCCCGCCGCCGCCCTTTGAAGCTGAGCTGGCAAATGATCCACGCTTTGTGGGCAAAAGGCTTCACAACTTCCTGCTGATCGTTGTGCAAAATGCCGCGATTGCCCATGAATGTGCCTCGGGCATCGGTGGCAACAATCTGCCCCGTGGGGGTTACACGATTTTGTCTTGCCATGTCATCTCTTCCGACATGTTCGGATCGTTTTCACTCATGCCTGCTCCTAATCTGCAACGTTTTCACAGCTGCTGGTCATTCTAGTACATCAAATTTCTGAATTTGCGGAGTGCGCTGCCACAAATTGTAGGTCGATTTGCAAAATCGACCCCGCGATTTTACAAAATCGCGGTACTAGTGCGCTTTAGCGTACTTCTTGTGTCAGCCGAGGAATTCATTCCTCGGCGATGGTGGTGAATGAAATTTAACCTCAAACTAGGTACAGCTTTGCAGAAGTAAGGTCCGAGTTAGGTGCTGTCCGCTGTATTAGGCGGCTGCCCACAGGGCAACCTTTGGAGCAGAAATGTTTCAGATTGGCGAATTTTCTAAACTGGGGCAGGTGTCCACCCGGATGCTGCGCCATTACGACAAGCTCGGGCTGCTGGTGCCCAGCCACACTGACGAGTGGACCAGCTACCGGTACTACACGCTGGACCAGCTCTCCCGGCTGCACCGGATCATTGCCCTGAAGGAGCTGGGCTTCAGCCTGCAAGAAATTGGCGATCTGCTGCAAAAAGAAGATGGTCCCTCGGTGGCGGAACTGCGCGGTATGCTGCTGTTGAAGCAGGCGGAGGTGCGCCAGGCGCTGGCTGAGGGCCGCTGGCAGCTGCAGCAGATCGAAGCCCGCTTGAGCCGCCTGGCGGCTGAGGGGCAGCCGCTGCCGTACGAAATTGTGATCATGCCGGTGGTGGCAACGGCCGTTGCCACCGTCCGCACCATCGTGCCTAGCGTGCATGAGATGGGTTACTACTGCGAGCGGCTCACCGGGCAGGTGTATGCCGGGTTGAAGAAGGCGGGCATACGGCCGTTGCCGCCTGAACTTATACTCTACCACACCGACGAGTACAAGGAAGAAGAGGTGGAGGTAGAAGCGGCCGTTGCCGTTCATCCCAGGTACCTCACCAACCAGCCCATCGACGAAAAGATCGGCTTTCGCGAGCTGCCAGGGCACAACCTGGTGGCCTCGCTCATCTACGAAGGCCCGTTCAGCGACATGATTCCCGCCGTCCTGGCCCTGCTCAGCTGGGTGGGGCAGCATCGGCACGTGCCGGTTGGCCCCCTGCGCGAAGTTCACCTCTCCGGCCCTGTCCACACCTTGCCCCTGGCCGACGCCGACCTGATCACCGAATTGCAAATTCCCATCGCCCCAATCGGTCCAAATAACGACGGTAAATAAAAAGGACACAAGCCTTTAAGCCTGTGTCCTTTTCCCAAAGGGTGATGCCCCTTGAGTTGCCAAAGTTTCTTTTCAGCCGTTGGCCACTTTGAACTGCTTGGAGATTTCCACCGCCGCAAAAACGATCAGGCTGGTTGCCAGGGCGATGAGTAGATCCGGAAGCGGCAGCGCCTCGGTGTGGAAGAATTCCTGCAAAAATGGCACGTAAATCAGCCCCATTTGCAGCAAGAAGGTTACCAGCACCGCCACCAGCATCAGCCGGTTGGAGAAAAAGCCAATCTTGAAGATCGAATCGACGTTGGAGCGGGTGGCCAGAGCATTGCCCATTTGGGCCAGGGTCAGGGTGGTAAATACCATCGTTTGCCACGGCCCATTGGGATCGCGCAGCCAGTAAAAATAGCCAACCCCCAGGGAAACCAGCCCCATCAAAATACCAACCCACAAAATTTGCCTGCCCAGCCCCCGGCTGAAAATGCTCTCTTTGGGATGGAAGGGTGAGCGCTTCATGATGCCCCGCTCGCCGTTTTCTACGGCCAGGGCCAGGCCCGGCACGCCATCGGTGACCAGGTTGATCCACAAGATTTGCAGCGGCAGCAGCGGCAGCGGCATGCCCAAAAACGGGCCAATGAGCATGACAAACAGCTCGCCCGTGTTGCTGGAGAGAGTGTACTTCACAAACTTGCGGATGTTGTCGAAGATTTTGCGCCCTTCTTCCACGGCCGCGACGATGGTGGCAAAGTTGTCGTCCAGCAGCACCATGTCGGCGGCTTCTTTGGAGACATCGGTGCCGGTGATGCCCATTGCCACGCCGATGTCGGCCCGCTTGAGGGCAGGGGCGTCATTGACGCCGTCACCGGTCATGGCCACGATGTGGCCCTTGTCTTGCAGCGCTTCCACGATGTTGAGTTTGTGTTCTGGTGACACACGCGCATAAACCGAAATGTCTTCGACCTGATCCTCAAGCTCTTGCAGGCTCATTTTAGCCAGTTCGTAGCCGGTCAGATTTTTGTCGGTTTGGGTGATGTTTAAATCTTTGGCAATGTTTTGCGCGGTGAGGGGATGGTCGCCGGTGATCATGATGGGACGGATGCCCGCTTCTTTGGCGATGGCAACGGCCGTTTTCACCTCAGGTCGGGGCGGATCGATCATCCCTACCAGTCCAATAAAAATAGCATTGCTTTCTTGTGCTTCTTCTGTGTTTTGCAGAGGACGGAATGCCAGCGCCAGCACCCGCTGCCCTTCGCGGGCCAATTTGGCATTGCCATCCAGAATGCGCTCACGCCACGCGTCATCCAGCGGCACAAACTCATCTTGCTCCCCGGTCCAGATGCGGTCACAAATTTCCAGGAGGCTGTCAATCGCACCCTTGGTGAAGGCTACAAAAGGCGAAGAGCTCCACGGTGCCTCGGAATCGTTATCCTTTACATTCACCTTGTGAATGGTGGTCATGCGCTTCCGCTCAGAGGTAAAGGGAATCTCGTCAACACGCGGCCAGCGCACATCCAGTTCTTCTTTGCGGTAACCAAAGTGAGCTGCCGCCACCACCAGCGCCCCTTCGGTAGGATCGCCAATGGCCCGTTCGATGCCGCCCTGGGTTTGCAAGATGGCGTCGTTACACAGGGCACCCGCCTTCAGCAGCAGGCTTTGCGCCCGGCGGTACGGTGCCAGATCTGGTTTTAGCTCGGCATCCATGACGGCGCCCCTGGCGTCACGCACGGTTTCGATGGTTTCGGTGTGGTTGGTGACGTCCAGCACGGTGACGGTCATCTTGTTTTCGGTGAGGGTGCCGGTTTTATCGGAGCAGATGACGGTGACGGAGCCGAGGGTTTCTACGGCGGGCAGCTTGCGGATGAGGGCATTGCGCTTGAGCATGCGCTGCGAGCCAAGCGCCAGGGTGATGGTGACCACGGCGGGCAGCCCTTCCGGCACGGCGGCTACCGCCATGCTGATGCCGGTAAGAAACAGCACTTCCAGGGTATCGGCCAATGCCTCGTTGGGATCGCGGAAGATGAACCCGGTAACCACCACCACGGCTACGATGGCCAGGGCAACCCAGGCCAGCTTCTTGCCCAGATCCTCCAGGCGGCGCTGGAGGGGCGTTTGTTCCTGCTCCACACCCTGGATCAGTTCGGCGATGTTGCCCAACTCGGTTTTCATGCCGGTTTCGGTGATAACGGCCGTACCACGGCCGTAGGTAATCACTGTACCCATAAACACCATGTTTTTACGATCGCCAATGGGCAGCTTTTCCTGGTCGATGGGGTGGACAAACTTTTCCACCGCCTCCGATTCACCAGTGAGGGCGGCTTCTTCTACCTTGAGATTAATGCTTTCTACAAGACGGCCGTCGGCCGGGAGCAGGTTGCCTGCCTCCAACAGCACGATGTCGCCCGGCACAAGTTCGCGCGCCGAAATTTCCATAATCTGGCCATCGCGGCGGACCTTCACCGTCGGTACGGCCAGCTTTTTCAGGGCAGCCATGGCCTGTTCGGCACGATATTCCTGCGAAAAGCCAATCACGGCGTTGATAACCACAATGGCCAAAATGACAATTACGTCTTCATGTTCGCCTAAAAAGCCGGATACAACGGCCGCAATGATCAAAATAATGACCATAACATCTTTGAGCTGATCGAGCAGAATAAGCCAGGGGCTTCTGGTGCCTTTTTCGACCAGTTCGTTAAGTCCGTATTGATTGAGTCGTGTTTTGGCTTCGGCGGCGCTGAGGCCGGATTTTGCGTCGCTGTTTAAGGTTTGCAGGGTTGTATCTACATCCTGTTGAAACCAGGTCATCGGAAAGTCCTCTCTTTTAGGCCGGTGGGCAAGGGGTATATAAAGCGTGCTGCACAGATTTTATTGTGGAAAACGGCCGTATGTCTCTTTCTTCTTTTGCCCAGGTAATTTTACATGTTGTGCAGCCCGGTTGTGCGGAGTGACATAAGTATATCACAACCGTTCGGCGGTAGTTATGGTGTCCTGGTACGTCTTTGGCCGCGTTTGGTTTCACCAGCCTTGCCAGATCTGTCCTTTTGATCATTCGCAAGCGGAATTGCGTCCGGTATAATCCGCTCCGCAGAACGTTAGAACATTGAGGTTCTTTGGAGATTCACAGAGTGGACAATCCGTGAGGCATGAAACGTGAAACGTGATTTTCGTTGCTTCACGCTTCAAGCCTTCTCCGTGAACGCCTGAAGACCCAACACTATCTTGGAGGCAGCAATCGATTATGAGTAACACCTATATTCCGGAGCGGGCCATGTTTATTTTTGCCCACCCGGATGACATTGAGTTCAGCGTGGCAGGAACGGCCGCTAAGTGGGCCAGCCACGGCTGTGAAAACACCTACGTGGTTATTACCGATGGCAATGTGGGCACGCATGACCCGGCGCTAAGCCGTGAACAGCTGGCCCAAATTCGGCGGGAGGAGCAAACGGCCGCTGCCCAGGTGGCCGGAGCCGTCAACTGCATCTTCTTGGGCCAAGACGATGGCTCCCTGGAGCCTACCCTGGCGCTGCGCAAGCAGTTGGTGAAGCTGATCCGCCAATATCGCCCCAACGCCGTGGTGTGCGGCGACCCCAACATGTATTACCGGGGTGAACGGCTCAACCACCCCGACCACCGGGCGGCGGCCCGCGCCACCTTTGACGCCGTCTTCCCGGCGTGTGAAATGCGGCTGCTCTACCCGGAATTTGAGGACGAAGGTATTTTGCCGCACAAAGTCAACTTTGTTTTTGTCACCACAGACCAGGAATTGAACCATTTTGTGGATATTGCGGAAACGATTAACACCAAGCTGAAAGCGTTGAATGAACATCGCAGCCAGCTGGGCGGCATTGATTATTCAGACCGGCTGCGCGAGCGGGCGGCGGCCGTGGGCAAACAGGTGGGGTTGGCCTACGCCGAAGCGTTCCGCCGCTTTACAGTCACCCCGCTGCCTATTCCCCAGGAGGAAATTGTGCAATGATCGACGCCAACAGCTACATTCCCAAGCGGGCAATGCTTATCTTTGCCCACCCCGATGATATTGAGTTTGGCTCGGCAGGAACGGCCGCTAAATGGGCCAAATACGGCAGCGAAGTGACCTACGTGGTGCTGACCGATGGCAACATTGGCAGCCACGAGGCGGGCATGACGGCCGAAAAACTGGCCGAAATTCGTCGCCGAGAGCAGACCGAAGCGGCCGAAGTGGCGGGTGTTACGCGCTGTTTGTACCTGGGGGAACCAGACGGCCGTCTGCAACCCACCCTGGAACTGCGCAAAAAGTTGGTCCGGCTCATTCGCCAGTATAGGCCCAACGTGGTGGTGTGCGGTGATCCCCAATTTTTCTACAGCGACGGCTACATCAACCACCCGGACCACCGCAATGCGGGGCAGGTGGCCCTGGAGGCGATTTTCCCCTCCAGCGACTCGCCGCTGCTCTTCCCCGAACTGGTGGAGGAAGGGTACGAACCGCACAAGGTGAACTACGTCTACATCTCCTTTGGGCGGCGCGAAGCCAACCTGTACGTGGACATCACAGAAACCATCCACACCAAAATTGCTGCTTTACGCAAGCATGTCAGCCAGATGGGTGATTGGGACCCCACCGAGCGCATCCGCGAATGGGCGGCAGAAACCGGCCAGCGCGTGGGTTACTCCTACGCGGAAGGTTATTTCCGCATTACGCTGCAAGAGATTGGGGAAGAAGCTACGCCTGAACCGGAGACGGAGATTGAGGCGCAGGCGGAAGCGTAGAGGGAGTGAAAAGTAAAAAGTGAGAGGTGAAAAGTAAAAAGTGAAAAGTAGGTTGACAGCCGCTTTTCACTTTTCACTTTTTACTGGCTTTTACTCATTTAACTGGTATTTCACCACGGCGTTGCTGTTGCGGTCCATCACCAGCAGTTCATTTTTGGGGGTGAAGACCATATCGAAGGAAACGCCGGGTAAATCGATCATGGAGAGGTAACGGCCGTTCCCCTCATACACCTTGATCCCCCAGAAATCATTGGCAAAAATGCGCCCCTGACCATCCACCGCAATCGCTGAGGGCGAGGTGTAAAATTGGTCCTCGGCTTCGCCCTGGCTGCCAATCTGGTCAATCAACTGGCCTTCTGGGCTGAGCTTGTAGATCGTTTCGCTGCCCAGGACGTAAATGTTGCCTGCGCCGTCAATGGCCGCATCGTTGTGCGTGGTGGCAAAATCTGGCAGGTCGGCCAGGTCCAGCGTGATGTTGCCGTTGATGTCCAGGTGTACCAGGCGTTCCTCGCCAATCAGGTAGACAGTGCCATCTGGGGCGGTTGCGGCCGTTTCGAAGTAGGCTCGCTCACCCGGCAGATCAACCGTGCCCAGAAATTCGCCCGTCATGCCGTTGAACTTCTCCACGCCGCCCGATTTGAGAATATAAACTGTGCCGTTGCGATCGGCCGTCATGCCTGTCATGTAAAGATCTTCGCCTGCGTTCCAGGTGGCCAGGAAGTTACCGTCGATATCAAACACCTGGATGCGCCCGCCGCTGTAGTCGCCGGTGTAAATGTTGCCTTTACCATCGATGGCCAGGCGGCGCGTGTCGTTGAAAAAGCCGGGGCCAACACCCTCCTGGCCGCCAATTTGCAGCACCACTTCGGCAAACTGCGGCTCGTCGGAGTTAGCTACCTGCCCGGGCACCAGCGCTTCAAGGGTGGCCATTGGCCCAGAGATGTCTGGCTCCTCGAAAGCGATCTCAGAACTGTTGTTGGAACGACTTTCCGATTCACTCTGGGTGATGTTGAGCAGCTCCTCAACCATATCCATTCCTTGTGCCGGAATAAACACCAACATGGCCGCAGCCCCAATGATGAGGAAGACGAGAATGGCGATCAGCACCGCGCAGCCGCCGCGGCCGCTGGATGTCTGGACCATGGGCGGGTTGGTATAGGTGGTAAGGGTGACGGCGGCCGTATGGAAGTTGGTGCCGCCGAGGTGAATATCTTCGTGTCGTTCGATAGCGTCAACCACATCTTTGGCCTCCTTGAGGCCAACGCTAAAGGTTTCGCGAAACAGTTTGATGGCTTCAATTTTACGGCCGTTCTGTACCAGCTCTACAATTTCGGCCAGTGTTGTCTGCTGGTTGTGCGGTCCGCTGCGTGCGCCGCTGCGTGGTCGCAGCGATTCGGGCACAATGACGGTGCTGTTGCAAAAAGAGCAGCGAACCGTTACCGGGTTAGATTGGGGATCGAAGTCGAGCGTTGCCTGACAATTCGGGCATTCGAAGGTTTGGGTCATGCAGTATGTGCCTCCAGAGCGTTGATGGGCGTTATTTTATAGGATTCGCAGAGGCAAAAGCAATCACCTATTTTACAAATCAGGTGACTATTCAGGTGCGACGCACTTGCCCATGTATGAAGCACAGCAAAACTTGCTGACAAAAGTGCGCTGCACCATTGTTACCTAAAATTAGCAGGGTCTGGGGGGAATTTGAATGGTGAAGGTGCTGCCTTGATCGACGCCGGGCGAAACGGCCGTTACCGTGCCATCCATCGCCAGAATCAGCCGCTTGGCCAGGTACAGCCCCAACCCCAGCCCTTGCTTATCGGCCACGTTACGGCCACGAAAAAAAGGCTCCCACATGCGCGGTGTATCTTCCGGGGCAAAACCAATGCCCTGGTCGCGTACCGAAACGGTAAGGTTGCCCTCCTGCACCAGCGTCATGTGGATTGTCTCTTCTGGTGGCGAATATTTCAGGGCGTTGGTGAGCAAGGAAAAGACCGCCTGGTACAAAAAGTCATAGTCCAGGCAAACGGCCGTATCATCCTGCCCGTCGAATTCAAAAACTACGTTGTGCGGTTCGTTGGTGGCTTGCAGCAAATCCTTCTTGAGCCGTTGGCTCAGGCCGTTAAACGGCAGCAGCGCCATGTTGGCCTTAAACCCCTGCGAATATGCCTTGTTCACCAGCGAGGCATCTTGCAGCAAATCCGTCAGCGCGTACACCGAATTTTCAATACGCTTCTGAATCTCTTCCCGCTTGGCCATGCTAAGATTGTCACCGTAGCGCGTCAACAGCTCAACTGAATTGTTAATCACCGTCAGCGGCGTGCGAAATTCATGCGAAACCGTGGTAATAATTTGCGATTTCAGGCGGCTCAGCTCAATTTCGCGTTGGTGCGTCTGGCTTAACTGCTCCAGCAGCGCCTGTTCGCGGGTAAATGCCTCCGCCAGGCGGTCACGCTCTTCGGCCAGCAGCCGGGTAGCCCGCTGTTCCCGCTCCCAGGCAATGTTGAACCCATCAAAATAGATCCAGGTGGTGAAGAAAAAGATGCCTACAAAAAAGAGCCAATCCGTGTACAGCGACAACAGGCTGAAAAGCGGATCAGAGAAAGTGGCAACGGTGCGCTCATAAGGAAGCTCCCCGGTGGAAAGCCGCCAGTTGATAAAAAGCAGGGTAAAGATGCTGATGACAAAGGCAAATACGCCGCCCCGGCGGCCCATCAACAGGGTGGTCATGACCACAAACGCAAACAGCGGCACCAGGGAAAACTCGGTCAGCCCTTTGGCCAGGTTGAGGAACAGAAAGGCAAATGCAACGCTGACAAATGCGGCGCTGCGCAGCCGGTGATGAATTTTCCGGTTTACCGCCAGGAAAATGATGCAAATGAAGGCGATGTTGCCGATTAGAATGCCGGCCCAGTCCTGCTTAATCCACAGCGAAATGGTACCCACGGACACCGAAAGGAAGCCAAAAAGGACGCACAGCCGCAGCAAAATGGTTACCACCCGTTCCCGAATGTATTCAAGAACGTTGGCTGTGTCAGTTTGCAGGGCAAACTCGGGGAGCGGCGGATAAAACAAGTTTCGCAGACGAATCAGGATGGATTGCATAAGCACTCAAGAAACTTTTTTGCTGGGCAATAGCGGCTGAGCCGATCTGATGGGAATTATTTCAGCAGATTATCTTTTGCTGGTGGCAAATCGTCTGACGATGCGTAAGAACCACAACGGCCGTTTCACCCTTTGCCAGCTCTCCAGCGCCTGAAGCTGCCCCGATGCCTCATCCCCGGCATAGCGCCGCTGCACATAGAGGCTGGTCAGCCGGGCCAGGTGCGGCTGAAGCTGCTCGATCTGTTTGGCCAGCCGGGGGAAACGGCCGTATCCCGCCAAATAGCCCTGAAACTCCGCCAAAAACTCCTGCGGCGTCTGGCTCGGTTTGAGTGATTGGCCCAACCGGGCGGCGTGCTGCTGCCAATGGCCGTAGCTCCACACCACCGCATCCGCCCCGGCGGGCAGCTGCGCCCGCCGCCACAGCCACCCGATCAGCCACGCCAGCACCCCCACCGCAAACAACAGCAGCCAGGGGAACGGCCGACTCACCGCCACCTCCGGTACGGGTGGCAAATTCAGGTTATCCGGTACGGCAAACTCTGGCGCCTGGGTCACAAAATCCGGCGGCTGGGTCGCCCCAAACTGGCTGGTGTGCGGGCTGGCAAAAGTGGCCGTTGGCTCAAACTCCACCCAACCATACCCGGCAAAATAAACCTCCGCCCAGGAGTGGCCGTTGATCTGAACCATCGTTTGCACGCCGCTGGCGTCGGCGGGCTGGGCCAGGTAGCCCACGGCCAGGCGAGCGGGCAGCCCCACCGCCCGCGCCAGCACCACCATCGCCGAGGCAAAGTAGTCGCAGTAACCCGCCTGCTGCTCAAACAGAAAGTAATCTACCGGGTCTTCACTGCCGGGTGCGGCGCTGATTTCTAACGAATAGTCGTACTGCCGCAAAAATTGCTCCAACGCGCGCGCCTGGTCGTAGGGATTGCTGCGGCTGCCCGCCACCTCTTGTGCCAGGTCCAGCACGCGCTGCGGCACTTCGTCCGGCAGGGCGGTGTAGCGGGCCAGGATGGCGGGCGGGATGTCGGTGACGGCCGTTGCCCTTAGCATGGCCTGGGTCGCCTGGGGCACCTGCGTCAGCGCCGTGTAGGTTGGGCCGTCGCCGTTGACCCGCACCAGGTCCGTTTGGCCGCGCCAGATGGTGTCTACATCTTGATTAAACTGCATCGGCAGCCCCAGCGTGTAGCGCGCCAGCCGCTCATCCTGCACCCAGTGGACCGTCTGGGAGACAACCCCCGCGGCGGCAGCTTCGGGCAGGGGGATGGTGGCGTTGGCGGCAATTGGCTCGATGCGCTCCTCAGACAGCGCCCAGCCGCGCCCGGTATACACGTCGTAGCTCAGCGCCCGCCAGTGAATGCCCGCCAGGTTGGCCTCGGATTGCACAACGGCCGTCAGCACCACCGTTTCGTACAGCTCTGGTGCGTTGCCCAGCAAAAAGTCGCGCGGCAAGATGCCCAGACCGCCGACGCCATCACGGCCGCGCGGTTGGCCCCCGCCGCCTGCCTCGACACCGCCAAAAGCCCGCTCCAGCAGTGCCTCGGCTTGCTGCACGGCGGGCTGTTCCTGGAAGCTTTGCACCAGGCGGCGAATGCTGTAGTTGGGTAATGCCAGCGCCAGCGCCAGCAGAACCAGCGCAATCGGCGCGGCGTGCAGCAGTAAATCGGTGCGCACCTCGTCGGAGTAATCGACCTGGTGTGTTTCCCAGCCGTCGGCCAGGGCAATGTAGTGCATCACGGCCGTTAACAGCGCCGTCAGCCCCACAAACGCGCCCAGCCACCAGATTTGCCCGCCGCCAAAGTAGCCGTTCAGCGCCAGCCCCAGGCCAATGCCCCACAGCCCGCCAAACGGCCGGTAATGGCGAAACAGCTGCCAGCTGGCGAAGGCGGTTAAAAAGTAGCTGGCCAGCGCCAGCCCAGGGCAAACACAATTGTTTCCTGGCTGGACTGGTTGTTAAAAACGGCCGTTCCCCAACTGGCTGCGCGGTCCAAAAACAGTGCCCCGTGTTGCAGCCAGAACGGCCGCAGCGTGGCCCAGCCACCTTGCAGAGCGGTCCAGGTGGGCCACAAATTGCCCAGCGTAATCAGGGAGATGAGCGTGCCGTACAGCGTAATGAGAATCCAGGCGGGCAGGGTGGGTAACGGCCGTTTGGCCAGCACGCTGCCCAGCAGCAGCCCACCCAGCGCTGCCGGGATCACCACCTTGTCTTCCGGTACCCAGGTGACTTCGAGAACGGCCGTGATCAAACAAGCTACAATTGCCGCCAGTAGCAGCAGCGGTAGCCACCCTTCACGCGGTTTAACCCGCTGGATTACCAACTCAACCGCACGTGCCATTTTTCGGAGACCTGGCTTTATTGGAGTTTAAGTTTCAATTCGGGTAAACACCCTCACCCCAGCCCTGACCCTGGCAGGGAGAGGGAGCCAGATTCCCTCCCCCTGCCAGGGTCAGGGTGGGGGTTGAAGCGCCCCATCAGTTTTTTTTAACGCTAAAATCCCAGGTCACAATTTAACCACTCGCCACTGGCAAACTCGCCACTCGCCAACTCAAATAATCTTCTGCTTATTCTCAAAAACCGGCGCATTTTCCAGGATGCGGCGCGGCGAAAAGATCGACAGGTCGAGCGTGGGCGGCAGGCCTAAAATGCACTCAGCCAGGTAGCGGCCCACGGCGTGGCACTGCTGGAAGCCGTGCCCGGAGAAGCCGTTCACCAGGTAAAAGCCGCGCAGTCCTGGCCATTCGCCCAAAATGGCGTTGCCGTCGAAGGAATTGACGGCGTACAGCCCGGCCCAACCATCAACCACCCGCAGCGAGTCAAAGGCAGGCAGAAATTCGGCCAGCTCCGGCCAGATGCGCTCCTCGAATTTGTGGCGCTGCCAGCTGAAATCAGTGGTAGTCACCGGATCATCGGGGAAGGAGTGGGCGGTCATGAACTTGCCGTGCCCTTCGTGGATGATGTAGGTGCCGGACGGCAGCAGCAGCAGCGGGAGGATCTTTGTGGGCTGTACGGCCGTTTCCACCACATACACCTGGCGCATTACCGGCTGCATGGGAAGCTCCACGCCGCAGGTTTGGGCCATTTTGGTGCCCCACGCCCCGGCGCTGTTGACCACCACATCTGCCTGCAAAACGTCGCCATTTTGCAGCTGGACCCCGGTGACCTGGTGAGAATGGTGGAGAACGGCCGTAACTTCCGCCTCGATCAGCTCAGCCCCCAGGGCCACCGCCTTCTTTTTATATGCCTCCAACACCGCCTGGGGCGACATCGTGCCGTCGTCACGGCCAAATGTGCCCCCCACAAACAGCCCATCGTCGATGTTCAGCAGTGGGTACACTTCCTGC
>CAUJGI010000580.1 GCA_963169155.1 Chloroflexota bacterium | reverse complement strand
GGTGAACTTTCAAGGTGTTGATTGGGTAATTACGCTCACTTACCCAATTACTCAATTACCTTTTCCCGGCCACGCCGGGTCCAAAAAAGTCTGTAACTCGATGAGGTAACCATTGGGATCGCGCACAAAACAGTGATAGATGTTGAACTTCTCGTTCAACGTGGGCGGCTTCTCGATGGGCACCCCCTGCCCTACCAGGTAATCGTGCCAGCCATCTACGTCTGGGGTCACCAGGGTGAGCATGATGTGGTGGGTGGCGGGCGGTGCGTCCATGTGCGGCCCCAGCGTCTGGCAGAAACCCAGGTAAGCATCGCCGCCGCTGGCGTAGATGCGGCAGCTGCCCTGGTCCAGCACCAGCTTCAGCCCCAGGATGTTTTGGTAGAAAGCGGCCGTTTCTGCCAAATCCCGCGCGTGTAAAAAGGTTACCTGTTGTGCGATGGATGGTCGATTACCGTTCATTACTCTCAATGGCTATGCGAATCATTTTCTCAAGGTGTTACCACAAAGGGTAAATATAGCTGATAGCTTACCGTTGCGCATGTATCTTCCTCCAGCCAGGGAGCAAACAGCACGTTACCTAACACGGCACTGCCGCTGCCTGAACCAATCCCGGAGGGGCCGCTGATATCGCCCCACCAGTTGTGGCGGGCATTCACCGCGCTGACATTCTGGTTGGTCAAACCAGCAGCGCCGTTACTCACCAGCGCCGAGCTGCTAATTTGCACCGTTGGCTGCCCCGTGTTGAAGACAAAGACACCGCTGCCGGTGTTGTTGGTAAAGCGGCTGCAAACGGCCGTTACCGCCCCATCAAGGACGAGTAAGCCATCCATCGCCGCTGAGTGCAGCTGGCTGTTTTGCAGAACGACGGGGGTGGAAACGGCCGTGTTGTTCACCGTTAGATTGTAGGTGGCGTAGCGTACCTCGGCATGGTTCAGCTGAGCCGTGCCGTTTTCTAGCAAAATGCCATTCCACTGCCCCGGTGCAGAATCGGTTTGCGAGGTAAAAATGACGGGCTCGGCCTCGGTGCCTGCCGTGTGCAATTCGCCTTCCACCCGCAAGCCAAAATCGCCACCGCTTTCGTTAAACTTGAGCGTGACGCCGGGATTGATGCTCAGCGTAGCGGTTGGGGGCACCACAAACCAGTGCGACAGATTGCCGTCTAAAACAACGTATGCATCAAGACCTGGCTGATCATTTAAGACGGCCGCACCGCCTAAAACCGGCTGACCGTACAAAACGATGTTCTCACCCGCCGCATTGTTGGCAAAGGTGATGTTGGTCAGGTCTGTCTGGTGCAGGTTCGCTGTCTGAATGCCCAACGGCGTCTGGGAACTGTGGGCAATGGTGCTGTTAGCGATTTGCACGGCCGCGGCCGGGTCCAAAGCACCAATGAGGATATTCTCACGGCCGTTCCTCACCACGACGTTCTCCAACTGGCTGCTGCCGCCCTGCAAGATGATGCCTTCCCACTGCCCCGGCGCAGCATCTGCTGCTGAGGTAAACGTGATCGGTTGGGTAGGTGTGCCGATGGCTAGGAGACGGCCGTTTACCACCAATGTCTCGGCACCATCGCCAAAGCGCAGCTCCACGCCCGGCTCCACAGTTAGCGTGATACTCTCTGGGACAACAACTTCAGCCGGCGGTGTTTGCGCAGTGCTGCCATCGGCAAATTCGTACCACGCCAGCCCCGGCTGGGCAGTTAGCGTTACATCCGCAGCAATTGCATCCTGCCCGCCATCTGTATCCACTGCTACGCGGTTATAGGTGTTGTTCTGAAAAGTCACATTTGTCATTTGCAAGCGATGCAGCGCAGGCGCTTCAGTGACAATCGGGTATCCCTCGGTGCCGGTCAGCAGCACGTCCTGCAAAACCACTGGCTGATCGGATTGGCCGCCTAAACCTATACTGACATTACCAGCATGTTGAATAATTGTGTGAACCAATGAAGCGGAACCGGTTTCGGCAAAGAACAGATAATATTTTGTGGCACCAAAGCCATCCTCAAAAATAACTGGCTCCAGCTCGGTACCATTAGCTTCTAAACGGCCGTCAACCATAATCACATTATCTGACAAAACCACAGTGCCAGCTGCCAGCGAGAGGGTTATGCCTTGTGGCACATTCAGCACCATGAAAGTACCAACTCCTTCAATTATTTCATATGCCTCCAGGCCAGGCTGGGGCGTCAAAAGGACGTCTCCTGATAAAGTGGCCATCGAGCCAGAAACGCTGTTCAGCTCAATTGCTATACGGTTTGGCACATTATTGCTGAAGCTAACGTTGTCCATTTTTAACCGGTGTACAGCTTCTGAAGTCACAAAGATGGGAAATACGCTGTTCTCCTCTATGGTACTGTTTTCCAAAATCGCATCGCCACCTGCACTTGAAAGGACAAATAAGGGGGTTTCAGCATGGCGTAAAGTTGTATGGGCAAAATTGGCCGACCCAGAAGTGACATTGATTCCAAGCCACGGGTTGTTCGGCGCATCATTAATTGAGGTGAAGAGGACGGGATTTACGGCCGTTCCTGCCACTTCCAAATGCCCCTCCACCTCCAGATGCTGCCCCATGCCCACCTCAAACATCACAATCACGCCTGATTCAATGGTCAGGGTGACGCCTGCCTCTATGGTCACTGTGTCGGTGATGATATAGGGGCTGTTGGCGGCGGTCCAGGTAGTATCGGTGGTGATTGAGCCGCCCACATCAATGAGCTGGGGTTTGGCCTGGACACGGCCGTTTACCACATACCCCAAACCCAATAACAAACTTACCGGCAAAAACAGGGTGAGAAAAATCACAGCACGTTTCATAGGTTGTCCTTTTTTCAAGAGGTTTGTCTGACTGGAATACCGTGAATAAGGCAAAACGGCCGTTTCTGACCGCTGTTTTTCACGGTGGCTAGAGTATACAAAAGGCGACTTACTCCATCAATTAAGGAACAACGCCAAACAGATCGTTTCGTTGTCTGCAACAGCAAAAAAGGCGGTCGGCAAGAATGCTCTTTACCGGCCGCCCTGTCAGGAAAAGTTGTTCAGCATGGGGCAAACCCGTTAATTTTTATTGACCTCGTCGTACCCTTCGGCCCAACCTTTGGAACCTTCAGGACGGTGGCCCATGCCTTCGGCCCAACCAGCCGAGCCTTCTGACTGCTCACCCATGCCCTCGGCCCAGCCCGCCGATTCGTGCGTCCGCTCGTCGGTGAAGCCCTGAAGCCAGCCCAGGGCCACGCGATCTTCCTGGTGCAGTTTGTTGGCTGTTTGCATAAATGCCTGGTGGAACCGGGCCAGACGCTGGCGGAAGGCTGGATAGCTTTCGCGCCATTCTCTGGGTTCGCCTTCTGCTATTGCCTGCCAGCGAAGGTACAGCTCTTTCAAATGCTGGCGCAGCACGGCAATCTGGTCAAAATACTCTTTTTGGAATTCTTTGTTGACGTGATCCACTTCGTCTTCCAGCTGTTTGATACCCGCTTCCCACTGGTCTAGATGTTCCCCCACTTCTTGTGTGGACGGATTGGTGTTCATTGTAGGATGTGTAGACATGACATGCTCCTTTGGCTGAGGCGAGGTAACCTTTAGGCCTTCTCTGACTCAGCTTCAAAATTCTTGGTTTCTTTAAGCCACTCTGTGGTCAATTTTTTGCCCGCCTGAATCCATTTGGGCGCCATTTCGCGCTCTTCATCCGGCCGATCCATGACAAATGCCGCCAACAAACGGCCGTCTCCCCCCAACCACCACACGCTGAAACGGCCGTCCTCCACCTCTCCGCGATGCACCGTCTGCGCCGCACCAGACGGATCGCCCCAAAATTCATAGGAGAGATCAAACACATCCGAGAAAAAATA
>CAUJGI010000579.1 GCA_963169155.1 Chloroflexota bacterium | reverse complement strand
CCTCACCCCCATCGACACACCCTACACCGCCATTTACGATTTGCACGTCGCCAACGGCTACGCCTGCTTTATTGGCGGCTCGGCCACCCGGCCCAACGCCGTGGTGCGGCTCAATCTGCAAACCAACGAGGCACAAATTTTGCGCCAATCTACCGATCTGACGGTAGACCCGGCTTACCTTTCGGCACCAGAGCCAATCGAGTTTCCCACGGGAAACGGCCTCACCGCCCACGCCATCTACTACCCACCGGCTAACCGTGACTTCGTTGCCCCGGAGGGCGAACTCCCACCCCTGCTCGTACTCAGCCACGGCGGGCCAACCGGTTCCAGCGACACAACCTTAAGCTTAAACAAGCAATATTGGACCAGCCGTGGCTTTGCCGTGTTGGACGTGAATTATGGCGGGAGTACGGGATACGGCCGTGCCTACCGCCAGCGACTTAACGGCCAGTGGGGCATTGTTGATGTGCAGGATTGCGTGAATGGAGCCAACTTCCTGGTGCAGCAGGGGCTGGTCGACGGCCGTCGCATGTCTATTCGCGGTGGCAGCGCCGGGGGCTACACCACCCTGTGTGCCCTCACCTTCTACGACATCTTCAGCGCCGGCGCCAGCCATTTTGGCGTCAGCGATTTGGAAGCGCTGGCCCAGGAAACCCATAAATTTGAATCGCGCTACCTGGACAGCATGATCGGTCCCTACCCCGAAACCAAACAGACCTACATTGAGCGCTCCCCCATTCACTTCACCGAACAGCTCAACTGCCCACTCATCCTGTTCCAGGGGCTGGAAGACAAAGTGGTGCCGCCCAACCAGGCGGAAACGATGTTTGAGGCCGTTAAGGCCAAGGGCATCCCCGTCGCCTACGTCGCCTTCCCTGGCGAGCAGCACGGTTTCCGCAGCGCGGAAAACATCAAACGCACTTTGGATGCTGAGCTTTATTTTTACGGCCGTATCTTTGGCTTTGATCTGGCTGATCCGGTAAAGCCGGTGACCATCGAAAACTTACCCTCCCCCGGCTAAAGACAGCCCGCTATTTTGAGCGCCGCGAAGATCACAAGCGCCCTGATTTGCCAAGGTTTTGCCGATTATCGCGCGAGCGAGATGCTTCGAAGGACCTCAGCATGACAATGGCCAGGAATAAGTTTTATTCGGGGCGGTAGAAGGAATCGGCGGGGAGGAGCGGCTCCGCATCCTCAAACGAATCCACAATTTCGATAAAAAAGACATTGGCCAGCGCCCGAATCTGGTGCAGGATGCGCACCAGATGACGTGGCCGAAGCACCTCTACCGCCAGGTTGATATGCACCTCGTTCGGCGCACCGGGGTCTGGCGTGTGAATGTAGGTAATGTTAATGTCTTCGTCTTTCATCAATTGGGTAATTTCAAACAGCAGGCCGGGACGGTCGTACACTTTGACTTGCAGCCGAATCTGGCGCACCTCACGCGAGGCAGCTTCCCCCCAGGCGAGGATGAGCTTGCGCCCGGCCAGGCGTTCCGGGTTTAAGGTATGACATCGCTGGTGGTGCACCGTTACGCCGCCATCCAGCCGCAAGAAGCCAAGGATGGCATCGGGCGGGCGCGGGTTGCAGGTACCGCACAGGCGAATATCACGTCCTTCGGCCTGGGTCACCACAAACTGGTCCCCATCTTCCGAGAAAACGACTTTGCCTAACGGCCGTGCTGGCCCCTGCGCCCACATTTCTTCCAAGAGCTTGGTGGTAACGGCCGTTGGCAGCAGCTCCGCCCGCCCCAGTTCATAATACATATCCCTGATGTTGTTGTAACCAAACAAGTGGGCAGCCCGCTCATGCGGGTAGGTGGCCATCCCCAGCATAGCCAGTTCATCTTGCAGCAGTTGCAGGCCCTGGAGAACGGCCGTTTGCGGCGACAACCTGCGGAACCAGCGGCGGGCATGGCTGCGCGCATAGTTTGTCATGATGTAGCCCAAATCTTCATCAAGCCAGGCCCGCTGCGGCTGAGCCCGGTCCTTTTTCATGATGCGCACCTTCATGCCATCTAGCAGCGGCCGGTTTAGCGGGTACAGCATATCGTTCACATACGCCGAATGGCACTGGTCACCCAGTCCGGTGTGGATAGCATAGGCAAAATCCAGCGCCGTGGCTCCCTTCACCAGTTGTATTGCGTCACCACGCGGCGTAAAGACGCGAATCTGTTGGCGGAACACATCTTCCACCACGCCGCGTATACCGGACGTGGGGTCCTGCGGATCCATTTTGATGTTTTCGTTTTTGTTTACAAAAAACGCCTCTACCCGATCGGCCACCCCGCTGGTCCACAGGGGCGTATCGGCGTACAGCCAGCGGGCCAACACCCCCACCTCAGACACCTTATCCATCGGTTCAGTGCGCAGGCGCAGCTTCAGGTGCTGTCCGTTGCTGTGCACCACCGTGGTATGCAGCGAACGGTAAAGATTGTCGCGCGCCACCGCCACGTAGTCATCAAAAGTGCCGGGCACCGGCTGCCACAGCTGGTGCAGGTAGCCCAATGCCTGGTAACACGCCTGCCAGTTGTCCATCAACACCACCAGGCGCATCGTTTTGTCCACCTCGTAAAACGAGGCGGCGCTCTCGCATAAATCCTGGTAGACGCTATAAATATTTTCCGAGTCTAAAAAGACTTTGCGCACGTCCAGGTCTGCTTGCAGCAAGCATTCTAAAATCTGGCCGCTGATGAGCTGGTACTCTTCCTGCTGTTCCTGATGAATCTGCGCCAACCGGCTGCAAATGATAGTGTGCGCGGTGGGATCCAATATTTCCAGAGAAAGGGACTCCAGCTCGTTTTTGAGCCGCCAGATGCCTAATCGATTGGCCAGCGGCGCATACACCGACAGCGTTTCTTTGGCTTTGTACACCTGCCGGGCATGGGGGGTGGCTTTGATCGTGCGCATGTTGTGCAGTCGATCGAACAGCTTAATGATAACCACGCGCATATCGTTGGTCATGGCAGCCAGCAACTTGTGCAAGGTTAAGTCTTCAATTTCCTGCTTGGAAAGCTCCTTGCGCTTGGCAAAGCCCTTGGTAACATCTTTCAGCTTGGTGACGCCATCTACCAGCTGGGCTACCTCTGAACCAAATTTCCCCTCAATTTCGTCGATGGTGACGCGTGTATCCTCGGCCACGTCGTGCAGCAGGGCGGCTACCAGCGTGTGCGCATCCAGCATGTATTCAGAAATATAGTAAGCAACGGTCAGGGGGTGGGTAA
>CAUJGI010000578.1 GCA_963169155.1 Chloroflexota bacterium | reverse complement strand
GTCTGGTATGATCCGGCCGGGCCAGTTAAGCTGGAACGCGCCCACACCGAAGGGTACCGCCTGCTGGTTGATCCGATCCGGTTTAACGGCCAGTTCCACACCTACTACTTCCCTCGCCTCAAGCAGCGCCTGGCCGCTATTCGCCCCGACGTGGTGCACATCGACGAAGAGCCGTACAACCTGGCCACCTGGCTGGCTATGCGGCAGGCACGGCGCGTCGGGGCCAAAACGCTCTTTTTCTCCTGGCAAAATTTGCGCCGCAGTTACCCATTTCCGTTTAGCCTGATGGAACAGCAGGTGCTGGCCACCATTGATTACGCCATCGTGGGCAACCAGGCGGCGGCCGATGTGTGGCGGCAAAAAGGGTATCGCGGCCCGCTGCAGGTGATTCCCCAATTTGGCGTGGATGAAACGATTTTCCAGCCACCGGCGCAGCGCGACCGGGGTCGCGGTTTCATCATCGGTTCGGCCAACCGGCGGCTGGTGCCGGAAAAAGGGGTCGATCTGCTGCTGCGGGCGGTGGCGACGCTGCCCGGCGTCTGGCGGCTGCACATTGCGGGGGAGGGACCGGAACGGCCGTCTCTGGAAAACCTGGCCCGCCAATTGGGCATCTGGGACCGGGTGCAGTTCGACGGCGTGGTGAGTTCGGCGCAAATGCCGGGCTATTTGCAGCAGCTCGATGCCCTGGTGCTGGCCTCGCGCACCCTGCCCAACTGGAAGGAGCAGTTTGGCCGCGTGCTGGTGGAGGCAATGGCCTGCGAGGTGGCGGTGCTTGGTTCCGACAGCGGCGAGATTCCTCATGTCATTGGCCAGGCGGGGCTGATTTTTCCGGAAGGGGACGAGGCGGCGCTGCAGCAGCATCTGCTGGCGGTAATACAGTCGGCCACGCTGCGTGACGAATTGGGACGAAGCGGCCGTCAGCGGGTTCTGGCCCACTACACCCAAAAGCAAGTGGCGGAACAAACAACGGCCGTTTACCGCGAAATGCTCGCCACCCGCTGACCTTACCTGCCCCACCCCAAGCGGCGGTGCCACATAAAAGCAGCAAGTGAGAAGCAAAAAGCGGGCCACTTCTTACTTCTCACATTTCACTTTCTACTCCACACTGGCCAAAACAGGCGCTGTTTTCACGTAACTGGCCAGCAAGTCCAGCTCCTCGTTGTAGATTTTGCGCGTGATGGGCGGCGTGATGAGCTTTTCGATGAAGCCACGCAGGCCAGGGGCGGTGCGGGCGCGCGTGTGCAGAGTCACCTCAGACGCCTGCCCATTGTTCACCGGATCGATGGTAAAGGTGGTGAGCACGCCAGCGGTTTTGTCTTCTTCTTGCAGCACGCGGCCCGGTTCCGGCTCCGTAACGACCATGTGGTAGGTTACTTTAGCGCCCATCACGTTCATGTTGACGGTGATTTCGGTACCCGCGCCGATGCCGCCTTTCTCCACGATCATGCTGGTGAAGTAGGGCTTCGGCAAAACGGCCGCATGCCCACGATGATAATCGGCAAAAACGCCATAAACGGTCGCTGGCCGGGCATCAATCCGACGCGATACAGACAGTTCATACTGATTCATGTGTGTTTACCTCCAAATTGAGCAATCATTTTTTCAACAATCTCTGCCAGGGGATAGTTGATTGAGTCCAATAAATATTGTTGGATAGCGCCTTCAACCAGGCTGTAAAGGTAGTACGCCTCCAGCTCAGGGTTCTCTTTGCCTGTGCGCGCCAGCTCATCGATAAAACAACCGCGTAAAGCGGCCGTTCGCTGCCGGAAATCGTCGCCAATAACGGCCGTAATGGCCGGTTGAGTGCGCAGGGTGTACATGGCCCCCCAAAACTCCTGGTGGCTGGTGAGCAGTTCAAAGATCGCGCGCAGCAGGTGTGGCAGCCGTTCACCGGGGGGATGCGTGAGGAGAACGGCCGTTACCACCTCATCAATCCGCGCCATCACAAAATCGAATACGGCGTGAAGGAGGCTCTCCTTGCTGGCGAAATAGTGATACATCAACCCAACAGAAAGCCCCGCTTCGGTGGCGATGTTGCGCGTGGTTGTTGTGGCATACCCTTTTTGGGCAAACAGCCGCATGGCGCTTTCCACAATAATCGCCCGGGTCTCGGCCCGGATTTGTTCGTTTTGTGCTGTTGTTCTCGGCATAGTTCTTTCTGTTGATCAAACGTTCAATCAAAATATAAGCGATTCCCCCAAATCTGTCAAGATTGAATTTTACGCAAAGGGAAAAAGGCGGGGGTAAGCAGGAAAAATTGGCTGGCAACTGGCAGGCCCGTAAAATTGCCCTATGAGTGTGATTACTTTCATAGCATTTGGTACACGGGGGGACGTACAGCCCGCCATCGCCCTGGGCAAAGCACTGCACCAACGAGGGCACACTGTCCGCATTCTGGCCGGAGCCAATTTTGCCGGGTGGATTGCGCAGCACGGCCTTATTCCCCTGCCCACGGCCATCGACATGCAGGCGCTGATGGCCAGCGAAGGCGGGCGCGACTGGGTGGAGAAAGGGTACAACCCGGTTTTGCAGCTGCGCATTATGCGCCAGCTGCTGGACAAACACGGCATGCAAATTGCCCACGACGCCTGGACCGCCTGCCAGGGCAGCGACCTGATCATCAGCAGCTTTACGTCGGATGTATATGCGGTGAGCATGGCGCACAAACTGGG
>CAUJGI010000577.1 GCA_963169155.1 Chloroflexota bacterium | reverse complement strand
CCGGAACTGGTGAAGGAATATTTCGCCACGATTATTCCGTACAACGACAACAAGTTTGCCGCGCTGACTACGGCCGTATGGTCCGGCGGTTCCTTCATCTACGTACCCCCGGGGGTTCATGTAGAGATGCCGCTCCAGGCTTACTTCCGCATCAACGCCAAAAACGTGGGGCAGTTCGAGCGTACCCTCATCATCATCGATGAAGGTGCCTACGTGCATTACGTGGAAGGCTGTACCGCCCCCATCTACTCCGAAGATTCGCTGCACTCCGCGGTGGTAGAAATCATCGTTAAGAAAGGTGGCCGCTGCCGCTACACCACTATCCAGAACTGGTCCAATAACGTTTACAACCTGGTCACCAAACGCGCCATTGCCGAAGAAAAAGCGACGATGGAGTGGGTGGATGGCAACCTGGGTTCCAAAGTGACGATGAAATATCCGGCCGTTTACATGACAGGCGAAGGTGCGCATGGCGAAATTCTCTCCATTGCCTTTGCCGGTAAGGGCCAGCACCAGGATGCCGGTGGCAAAGTGGTGCACGCCGCTTCCAACACCACCAGCCGCATCATTTCCAAATCGATCAGCAAGGGTGGCGGTCGCGCCTCTTATCGCGGCCTGCTCAAGGTGAACAAGGGTGCGTTCCACTGTAAATCCAACGTGGTGTGTGATGCGCTGCTGCTGGATGAAAACAGCCGCTCCGACACCTATCCCTACATCGAAATCGAAGAGGAAGATGTGAACATCGGCCACGAAGCGTCGGTGAGCAAGGTGGGTGAGGAACAGCTCTTCTACCTGATGAGCCGGGGCATTGCCGAGGAAACCGCAACCTCCATGATTGTGAATGGTTTCATCGAGCCGCTGGTGAAAGAGCTGCCGATGGAATATGCCATTGAGATGAATCGCCTGATTCAGCTGCAAATGGAAGGATCGATTGGGTAAGAATGGTCAATAGTAAATGGTTAATGCTCAATTGTTAACCATTTACCATTTACAGTTAACCATTAACCAAAAAAAATCATGACAGCATTTACACAAGACGCAGTAAAACAATTATCCGCAGCGCTGGATGAGCCGGACTGGATGCTTGAGTTCCGCCTGAAAGCGTTTGAGATTTACGAAAATACGCCCATGCCCACCACCACGGATGAGGCATGGCGGCGCACCAACATCCGCCGCTTCAAGCCAGATGAGATTGGCCCTTCAGTGAACGGCGATGCGGCTACCAGCTGGGAAATTCCAGACTTCCTGGGCAAGGAACTGACCGGTGAAGTGGTGGGCGGCAGCATGTTGCAGATTGACGGCGTGACGCGCCAGTACGAGCTGAGCGATGCTTTGAAAGAACAAGGCGTCATTTTTTGCGATATGCATACGGCCGTAACCGAACACCCCGACCTGGTGCAAAAATATTTCATGACCGACTGTGTGCCGGTGACCGAAGGCAAGTTTGCCGCCATGCATGGCGCTTTTTGGCGTGGGGGAACTTTCCTCTACGTACCCAAGAACGTTAAAGCGGTGGCCCCGCTGCACAGCGTGCTCTGGTCGGTGAATGGCAAAACGTTTACCCACACCCTGGTGGTGCTGGATGAAGGGTCCGAAGCCATCTTCATGGACGAATACGCCTCGGCCAATGGCGAGGCCGCTGGCCTGCACAACGGCGTCATTGAGCTGCTGGTGGGCGACAATGCCAGCCTGATTTACGCCGGTTTGCAGGACTTTGGCCAGAACATGTGGCAGTTTAACCACGAACGGGGCCGCGTCGGCCGTGATGGCAAGCTGGACTGGGTGACAAGCATGATGGGCACGCGCCTGACAAAAGCGTTTCAGACGCTAGAACTGGACCGGCCCGGCGCGTGGGGTCGTATGTCGGGGATTTTCTTCACCAACGGCCGTCAACACCTGGACCTGGACACGCAGCAAAACCACAACGCGGGCGACACCGTCAGCGACCTGCTCTACAAGGGCGCGCTGCGCGAACATTCCCGCACCGTCTGGCAGGGCATGATCAAGGCGCTGCGCGGCTCGCAGAAAATCGATGGCTTCCAGGCCAACCGCAACCTGATGCTGGACAAAACGGCCCGTGCCGATTCGATTCCCGGCCTGGAGATTGAGGCCGACGATGTGGCCTGCACCCATGCATCGGCCATTGGCCAGCTGGATCAGGACGAGCTTTTCTACCTGATGAGTCGAGGGATTCCGCGGAAAACGGCCGTAGAAATGTCCGTCCAGGGCTTCTTCGACCCGCTCATGCGCCGCATTCCCTTCGAAGGGATTCGCAACCGCATCTTCGACCGCATCGTGGAAAAGATTGGGTAAAGTCGGCCAACAAATAGGTTGCTAACAAACATGCATCATTCCCATGTTCTGATTTGTGAGTGTCGGTGCTTGTGTCATGGGCGAGAGGCCTGACACTGCCGGTTGCTCAAGGGGAAGAATATGGCAAACGGTGGCTGTGCCTCTCGCCTAAACTCAGGTCGGATGGCACAGCCACCGTTTTTTGTTTCGATTTTTATTTTGCCTGCCGCAGCCCCGCTACCAGGATTGCCCCTCCTTGAGGGCTGTTGAAGGATTTTTCCATCAGAAAAGAAAACAGGAGTTAAACGAATGAGCGACAAAGGATATGTCCATGGCGACGTGTTGGTCACCACCCAATGGGTAGCCGACAATCTCGATAAAACCGGCAAATTCCGGCTGGTAGAATCCAACGAAGATGTGCTGCTCTACAGCACCGGCCACATCAAAAATGCGGTTCACATAGACTGGGTGGCCGACCTGAATGATGCCATCCGGCGTGATTATCTGGATGAAGCTGCCTTTGCCGAGCTGATGTCGCGCAGTGGCATTGACAACGACACCACCGTAATTTTTTATGGCGACAAAAACAACTGGTGGGCTACCTACGCGTTTTGGGTGTTTAAGCTGTTTGGCCATGCCGACTGCCAGGTGATGGACGGCGGCCGTAAAAAGTGGATCGATGAAGGGCGTGAACTGACCAAAGAGAAACCCTCGTTCCCGCGAACAAACTACAAGCCCGCTGCCCGTACCGATTACAAAATTCGCGCTTTCCGCGATCAGGTGTTGTCCCACGTGCAGGCTAACCAGCCGCTGGTAGACGTGCGCAGTCCGCAGGAATTTAGCGGGGAACTGCTGCACATGCCTGGGTCGCCGCAGGAAGGGGCGCTGCGTGGCGGGCACATCCGTGGCGCGAAAAGCGTGCCATGGAGCCGGGCGGTGGCCGAAGATGGGACGTTTAAAACGGCCGTAGACCTGCGCGACATCTACGAAAAAGAGCAGGGCCTCTCGCCCAACAACAGCGTGGTGGCCTACTGCCGCATCGGCGAGCGCAGCTCGCACACCTGGTTTGTGCTCACCTACTTGCTGGGCTATCCCAACGTGCGCAACTACGATGGCTCCTGGACCGAATGGGGCAATCTGGTGGGTGTGCCGATTGAAAATCCGTCGAAGAAGCGGTAAACGGTAATCGGTTACGTTAGTGATTTGTAATTGGGTAATTGAGTAATTGGGTAATTGGGTAATTGACTACCTGAATTACTCAATTACCCCATTACTTAATTGCACAGTTACGAAATGTTTTTTATGGTGTGACGATTGACAGTTGCACATCAGTTTTTCCGCATTACAATCCCCCTATGCTTGACGTCAACAAAATTCGCGCTGATTTCCCCATCTTGCAGGAAGAAGCGTATCCCGGTGTGCCGTTGGTATATCTGGACAGCGCCGCTTCTTCGCAGAAACCCCTGCCCGTCATCGAGGTGATGAACCATTACTATCGCCACATCAATGCCAACGTGCATCGCGGCATTCACCGACTGAGCGAAGAAGCGACCAACGCCTATGAAGGCGCGCGCGAGCGCATTGCCCGCTTTATCAACGCCGTCGATTCGGCCGAAGTGATTTACGTGCGCAACGCCACCGAGGCGTTTAATCTGGTGGCGTACAGCTGGGGCCGGGCCAATTTGCAGCCGGGCGACGAAATTTTGATTACAGCGATGGAACATCACGCCAACATCGTGCCCTGGCAAATGATAGCGGAGCAGACCGGCGCAGTGGTGCGGCATCTGCCCTTTTTGCCCAACGGCACGCTGGATTTAGACCAGCTGCCCCAGCTGCTGACGGAAAAGACAAAGCTGTTTAGTTTTACGGCCGTTTCCAACGTCTTCGGCACCGTCAATCCAGTGAGGCAGCTGGTAGACGCGGCGCATCAGGTGGGTGCCCTGGCCATGGTAGACGCAGCGCAGGCCGTGCCCCACATGCCGGTGAATGTGCAGGCGTGGGATTGTGATTTCCTGGCCTTTTCTGGCCACAAGATGTGTGGCCCCACGGGTATTGGTATTTTGCACGGCAAGCGGCATATTTTGGAAACAATGCCGCCTTTCATGGGCGGCGGCGACATGATTCGTCGGGTGACGCTGGAAGGCTCCACCTGGGCCGACTTACCGCACAAGTTTGAAGCAGGTACACCCAGCATTGCTGAGGGGATTGGGCTGGGAACGGCCGTCGACTATCTCACCACCCTGGGCATGGCCAACGTGCACGCCTACGAGCAATACATCACCAACTACGCCCTGGAAGCGCTCAGCGAGGTGGACGGTCTGCAAATTTTGGGTCCGTCAGCGGCGCAGCGGGGTGGGGTGGCGGCGTTCACCATTCAAGGGCTTCATCCCCATGACATTGCCGAACTGCTGGATAA
>CAUJGI010000576.1 GCA_963169155.1 Chloroflexota bacterium | reverse complement strand
AAAGTTTTGAAACAGGCAGCGGCAAATGGATCACGGTGCGGAAAAATACGGTGATTGATGCGGGCCAGGCGACACATCCCGACCATGTCTACCGCTTTGCCTCGCCGGGCGTGCCGATTGAGCTGCGCCAGTTTAACCCGGCCAAGGTGACGAGCATCAACGGCACGGCCGTTTCCGGCACGCAGGGCGATGATGCGGTGGTAGCGGGCGGCACGGTCATTTCCGCTGCCTGCCCCAACTGCACCATTTACCTGTACGCCGATGATTTAGACGGCCGAATCGAGGCCAAAGAGTTCCTCGGCCAGGCCACTGCCAATGCCAGCGGCAATTGGACGGCGACGTTGTCACGGCCGTTGACCTCCAGCGAAGGGCTGCGTACGCAAAGCATGACCAACGGCAGCAGCGTCATCTTCAACTTTGGCGCGGGCACCACCAGCAAACTGTCCGACACGCTGTATCGGCCGGATAATTCCGTTTACTTGCCGATGATCATCCGGTAATTGCCAGCCGCCCCTGGCGTGGCGGATGCAGAGAAAAAGTGAAAAGTGAGGAACGGCCGTTTGGTGGTTGGGAACGGCCGTTGTTTACTTTTCACTTACGGGCGGTTTGTTTTTTAGCCTGCTTTTCGTGGGCTAGTGCAGCCTGTTTTTTGCAAGTTCACTGATGTCTCTTTCTTTAGAGACGCTAATTCTGTATGCAGGTAGGATAAGGAACACAATAGTTTTTGAACAAATAATTATCAAAGTGAACCTGATGGTTTGCATCAATAGACGTCGCAAAAAAACCGACTCTGTACAAATTGTCTGGCGATGGTGAGTTTCCAAAGCCCAGGGGAGTTAAACAATACTCGTTGACAGTTGCACGTGCTACCCGTATGAAACCAACACCCTCTACTCCTTCCCAGTATTGCCTCATCCTTATTTGATTTGTCCCGTTTCCTGTATTGACTTCAGCGCAAGTAGTATAGTGCTGCAAATCATATCCCGTGCTTACCTGATAGGAAAAGACAGAGATCTCTTTTGTGTCAGGGGTTATCATCAGAATGGCATAGTTACTCCAGGTATCGTCTAGCCAGTAAACAATCCCATAAGACCCTTTGGCATTCCCGACACGCCTCATGCTGATTTCATATTCAAATTCATCAAGCTTGTATCCTGGGGCAACTGCCCCCAAGACATTGCTTGTTTTGTTTAGAATTTGGTATTCGCCATTAACGTATTGATAAGTATTAAATGATGTGTCGATATTGGGAAAGCCACTGTTAGGATTACTAAAATCATCAAATACATACACATAATTGTCGTAAATGACAGGCAAATAGACGAATTGATCGAGTGAGCCTTCTTCAATTAACACTCCTTCATTGGTCTGAGAAGCATTTTTGTAAGGACGACTCGATATGGAAATCTTGTCCAGTGCGGAGCTAGGAAGTGTGTTGCTCAAAGCAGCTCCCGAATTAAAAGCCGCTTCGTGAATCTGGGGATTGCTTTCATTTTGAGCATTTGCGGTGGTTTCCAGGTTTGAAGTCTTTGGGTTAACCAAAACTGAAATAATTAAGAAGACAAAAAGAAAAGCAAGCTTATTTTTGTGTGGCATCAATTTCCTCCCTTTTTACCCTATTGTTGTGACACGACATGTGAGAATAAGTCGAAGCAAGGTGTTGCTTCCTGGCAAAATTATACTTGCTTCTATTACCATCGAGTAGTTGTCTACTGACGTAAACTGGTCGGTTGGTGTTTAAGAATCAACTGAGTGGTTGACTGATTGGTTGACTCTGTCCTTTACAATCGAACCAGGTCACAGCAAACCCATGACCTGACGCATGACTTCCGGCACATCGGGCGACGGCCGTTTACCGGTAAACTGACCCCCAGATTCAAATCCAGCTTTGATGTAGGAGAAAGCGATGTCAACCATTGTTGAAGTGAAAGATTTACGCAAACAGTACAACCCGCCCGACGGCGTAACGGCCGTTCGCGGCGTCTCTTTTGCCATCCGGCAGGGGGAAATTTTTAGCCTGTTGGGGCCAAATGGCGCGGGCAAAAGCACCACCATCTCCATGCTCAGCTGCCTGCTCACCCCCACCAGCGGTGACGCGATTATCGACGGCCATTCGATCCGCCAGGACCCGAAGCAGGTGAAGCAGGTGATTGGCGTGGTGCCGCAGGAAATTGCCCTGTACGACACCATCAGCGCCCGCGAAAACCTGGAGTTTTGGGGCAAGATGTACGGCCTGTCTGGTGATAAGTTGAAGGAGCGAGTGACCGAGGTGCTCAACATTGCCGGGCTGATCGAGCGGGCTAATGAGAAGGTCGCCACGTTCTCCGGCGGTATGAAGCGGCGCATCAACATCGCCGTGGGTCTGCTGCACAATCCCAAAGTGCTCTACATGGATGAGCCAACGGTGGGCATCGACCCGCAAAGCCGCCGCCGCATCCTGGACACGGTGCAAGAGCTGAACGACCAGGGGCTGACGGTGCTGTACACCACCCACTACATGGAAGAAGCCGAAGAATTGAGCGACCGAATTGGCATTATCGACCACGGTAAGCTGATTGCCGTTGGCACGCAGGATGAGCTGACGGAGATGATTGGTCAGTATGACACGGTACAGCTAGACGTGGGTGAATCAACCGAGGCGAACGGCACGCTGGTGTCTCACCTGGCCGGGCTGCCTGGGGTGCACCAGGCCGATGGCGAGGGGGAAAGCGTGATGGTGCAGGCCGAAGACGCCAATCAAGTGCTGCCCCGCATTTTGCAGACGGTGGCCGAACACGGCCGTTCCATCCGCCGCATCGAAATTAAAGAACCCAATCTGGAAGCGGTGTTCCTGCACCTGACGGGGCGCGCTTTGAGAGACTAAAAAGTTAGCGAGTTTGCCAGTTTGCGTGTGTGCGAGTGTGCGAGTGAAAACTCGCCAACTCGCCGACTCGCCACTCGCCCACTAATAGAGAAATATTATGAAGATTCTAACCATAGCCTGGAAAGACACAACCATTCGTTTTCGCGATCGCAATGCGCTGATTTTGATGGTGCTGGCTCCGCTGGTGCTGTCGGCCATCATTGGCTCGGCTTTTGGCGGCTTTTGGAATGGCAGCGATCCGGTGCCGTTTGACGCCATTCCGGTGCTGCTCATCAACCAGGACGACGGCGAGATGGGACAGCAGTTTGAAGAGATCCTCACCAGCGATGCCCTGGGCGACCTGCTGGCGGTGACCGTGATGGCTGACGAAACGGCCGCACGCGAGCAAGTGCAGCGCGGCGAAGCCCGGGCAGCCATTGTCATTCCCGACGGCTTTAGTGAAGCTGTCAGCGGTGACGTGGCAGAAACGGCCGAATCACCCGCCCTGGTGCAGTTTTATGCCGACCCCAGCGCCACCGTCACGCCCAACATCGTGCGCGGCGTGGTGACACAAATTGTGAACGGCTTTAACAGCGCCGCCATCAGCTCCGAAGTGACCGTGGCACAGCTCACCGCCGAAGCCGCCACCCTGGGGCCAGCTCTGGCCGACCTGGGCACGGTGCTGCAGGCGGAGATGCAAAGCCGCTTCAACGAAGGGCAGCCGGTGGTCATTTCACTGAACGATGTGCCCGTGGGTGAAACGGAAGAAACGGCCGACATCAGCCCCTTCGCCTTTTTTGCCCCCAGCATGGGCATTCTCTTCCTCATGTTTTCCATGATGGACGGCACCCGCTCCATCCTGGAAGAGGAGCAGGAAGGCACGCTGAGCCGCCTGATTTCCACACCGACCAGCCACCTGGAGATTATCCTGGGCAAGATTGGCGGCGTTTTTCTCACCGGCGGGCTGCAATTTGTGGTGTTTGTCGCCGCCTCGGCGCTCATTTTCCAGCTCAATTGGGGTAACTCCCTGCTGGGGCTGGCGATGCTGACGCTGGCGGTGGTGCTCTCGCTCACCAGTCTGGGCGCGCTGATTGCCGCCTTTGCCCGCAACGCCAGCCAGGCGGGCATCCTGGGCACGGTGGTGACGCTGGTTTTTGCGGCCCTGGGCGGCACCTTCGTCCCGGCGCAAAACTTCCCGCCGTTCCTGCAGGAGCTGAGCAAAATTACGGTCACCCGCTGGGCGCTCGATGGCTTCACGGACCTGACGGTTTACGGCCTGGGCGCGGCGGATGTGGTGTTGGAAACGGCCGTCCTCTTCGGTCTCAGCCTTATATTTGTGGCCCTGGCTCTCTGGCAGTTCCAGCGCCGGTTGGCAAAGTAAGTGGCAAGTGTGCAAGTGGCAGGTGGCAAGTGCAAATCTACTCAGCTATGTCCACTCGCAAACTGGCAAACTCGCAAACATTTTCGGAGTAATCTCATGTTCAAAAAAGCGCTAGACATTACCTGGCTCTATCTCAAAATGACGTATAGCAGCCGTGCGATTTTTATCTTTCAACTCTTACTGCCGGTCCTGTTCACCTTCATGGTGGGGCAGGGCACGGGGGGCTTCGATGGCCCCAGCAGCACCACCGTCACCTGGCCGCTGGCCGTGGCCAATGAAGACAGCGGCAGCCTGGGTGCGGCCCTGGTGGAAACGCTGTCGGCCGATCCTAACCTGGAGGTGATGGCGATTGCGGCAGGTGAGGCGGAAACGGCCGTTACCAACGATGAAGCCGTTGC
>CAUJGI010000575.1 GCA_963169155.1 Chloroflexota bacterium | reverse complement strand
TGTTGACATGAGTATATGCCGAGTGAACGGGGGATCGATGCGCCAGAGCCAACGATGTGTCGACCAACATGTCCACCAGCAAGTTGGTAAAATCGTGAGCAATGCCGCACGCCAGCGAACCCAGGCTTTCCATCTTTTGCGCCCGATGCATCGCCCGAGCCGTCTGCCGCCGCTCCGTAACATCGCGCGTGGTGGTGACCAGCAACACAATTTCCCCATCGTCATCCCACACTGGCGTCGTAATAAACTCGATTTCCCGATCTCCTTCCGGTATGGGAAATGAGAACTCTCGGGTGACCGGCACCCGCAGCTGCTTTACAGCTGCCCAATCCTCATCGAGCATATTGCCCAGATGGTCTGGAATTTGCAGCTCGCGCCAGGTTTTGCTCACCACTTGTTCGGCCACCAGGTTCAGGAATCTCAGGATGGTCTCACTGACAAAGCGGAGACGGCCGTCTAAATCTGCCACCAAAAAATTGTCCGGCGTGGCGATCACAATCGCTTCCAGCAGGCGCGTCTGCTGCCGCAGCTCCACCGACAACTGCTGCTGCCGATCTTCTGCCTGCTTCCGCTCCACCACGTGGGCAATTTGGTCAGAAACAAACATCAGAAACTGCTTTTCCTTGTCGGAATAAGCAGTGCTCTCCTCGTAACTCTGCACGACCAGGGCGCCAATCGCGGTACCCTGCGTTTGCAGCGGCACCCCCAGCCACGCCTCCGGCAGGGTGCCATTGACTTCCAACAATCCTTGCTGGACGTAAAACAAAATTTGCTGGCGGGTGAGCAACTGCGCTTTGTTGGTGCGCACCACAAATTCGGTTAACCCCCTGGCCGCCGGGTAAATGCCCGGTGAAGCGTCGTATCTATCGACAAAGTAAGGTACGCTTACCATGCCGCCTTCATACAGGGCAATATAAAAGTTTTGCACGTTCAAAATTGGGGCCAGTGATTCATGAATGGCGTGGTAGAGTTCATCCAGCGAAATCTTGGTGTGGGCAACGGCCGCAATCTGATAAACCGCTTTTTGCAGCAACTCAGCCTGAACCCGCTCGGTGATATCGCTAACCACCCCTTCCAGAAAGAGCAAGTTGCCCTGCTCATCAAAAACGCCTCCACCGACATCCTCCGCCCAACGCCATTCGCCAGACCGGTGCTGGAGGCGGTACACATAATGAAAACCACCCTTCCCCCGCAGTTCATCAATAGACAGCACCTGGCTGACTTTATAACGATCTTCGGGATGGATGGGCTCGGAGAAAACTATGTCTCTGTTCAGAAATTGCTCTTTGGGGTAGCCGGTTAAATCTTCAATACCGTCGTTGATATAGAGGTAAGGGAAATCGGGTTCATTTTGGCGCAGATAAATGGTGCCGGGCACGTTTTCGGCCAGGACGCGGAACTGCTCTTCACGCTGGCGCAGGGCCACCTCGGCCCGTTTTGCCTCGGTAATATCCCGCACCAAGCCATTGAGGATGGGACGACCGTCCAGCTCGACAACGGTGGTGGATATTTGCCAGTGCCGCTCGTTTCCCGCCAAATCAACAAAAGGAACCTCAAAAAAATGATTCCCTTTTTGCAGCGTTAATTGGAGATGTTGACTGTACAACTCGTACACTTCAGGGGTGGCCCAACGGCCTGGCTGTACACTCCCAATATCCTCTTCTTGGATGCCTAACAATTCTAACATCTTGGGATTCGCCGAGGTAACCTGACGGGTGTTTTGATCAAACAAAAAGATGCCATCATTGGCCGACTCAAACAGGCGGCGGTATCTGGCTTCGGCTTCTTGCACGGCCTGAAAGAGGCGGGCATTTTCCAGGGCAATCGACAGGTGCGTGGCAAACGCGGCTATGGCGGGCACATCTTCCATCTGCAAATTCTTGCCCGCCACGTAGAGCACGCCAATCACCTTGGACTTGGCAAAAATGGGGGCCAAGATAGCGGGCAGCTTGAGGAATGGTTTGAGCATGGGACCGGCAAAGCGAAAGACGTTTGGCGGTAAAACCTGGCGCATCTTTTCGCTGTTGTCAGGCAAAAACACCACATCTCCCTGACCCAAAACGACCTGGTCGGCGTGAGAGGCCTGGGCGGGAAAGCGGAAATCCTGGCTGCTGATTTTCAGTATCGTTTCCGCCTGGCGAATGACGCGCATGAGCCGGTCGGAAAACACCATGGTGGTCATGCAGAGGTCCTGGCCTGTTTCATCGAGCAGGGTCACACAGCCGTGCAGACCCAGCTTTACTAACTGCTCGCTAAACACCTGGTAAACGGCCGCTTCCGATTGGGCCGCCTGCTGTACAGCCACAGAAGCAGCATTTAACCCCTGCCAAAAAACACCATTGTTTGGATTATTTGCCAGGGAAGCCACCTTAAATTCAATCATCTAGATACCCACTTTTGACCAGAAATCACCAATGAGCCAGATAGTCCATCAATCAACTAGATGGGTAGAGGGGTTGCTTTTCAGGTCAGTTCATTGAGTTGGCTTAGTGTAACACAAAGGCCTCAGAGAACATCTGGGAAAGTAGTAAAAAAGTAGGGTTCGGCCTGGTTTTCACTCAATTTACACTAACCCTGATTTGAAGGGAACGACACCAACTGTCGTTGATCACCATGAATGAAAATCAGCAGATTTACCAGATTTGGCATGGTTCAGAACCGACGAAACGACCTTGACAATTTCGTAGCCGCGATTTCCAATCGCGCCAGACAAAACGCGATTGGAAATCGCGGCTACAGGCGAAAAATTGTAAAGATGATTTGGCTTACATTGCACCATGCCCCAGATTTTGATTCGCGATCATCCCCGTCAATCCGCGGCCCGTTTTTAGTGGAGATGCCCCGAACCATCCAGAAAATATTGGTGGAGCAAATCATTGTAATCAAATCAAAATCGTGTACTATTTCGCGCAAATTATTAAACGTTGCAGAACGGCCGTTTCCTGGCAACTCTGGCAAAAAAGACGCAGCAGCGTCACCGACCGGCATCCTGGGGTGCCGTCTTTTTTTGGAAGATGTTGGGAAACGGCCGTCCTGCGCCCAGCGCGCTTACGCCAAAGGTGCCGTAAGTGGCAAAAGGAAAAGTGAAACTAACGATGGAAAAACAGACAAAAAGCTTTGTTTCCGCCAAGCTGGAAGTGCGCAGCAATCCAGCCAAAGGCAACTATGGGCTTTTTGCCCGCGAAGCAATTCCGGCAGGCGAACTGCTCATTTGCTGGGCCGGATTTGTGGCCACGGCCGAACAGTTTGCCCAGCTTTCTGATTTTGAACGCGAGCACAGCGTGCAAATTGAGGAAAACCTGTACCAGGTTCCGTACGGCGGCGGTGACGATCTGGGAGATTATGTCAACCACTCCTGCGAACCCAATCTGGGCCTGAGCAGCTCCATCACGCTGGTGGCCCTGCGGGACATTCAGCCCGATGAAGAAGTGTGCTTTGATTATGCCATGACGGACAGCACCCCTTACGACGAGTTTACCTGCGGCTGCGGCAGCGAATATTGCCGGGGCGTGGTGACCGGAGAAGATTGGCAGCTGCCCAGCCTGCAAGAACGGTACGATGGCTATTTTTCGCCCTACCTGCAGCGCCGCATCAATCGGTTGAAGCAAGAAAAAGAGGTCAACGAAATCGTCTTCTTCTGACTGAAAGCACCTGGGAAGGGCCTTCAACCAGCGAAAGGTGGCCATCACTCCGCGTTTTCCAAGAATTAAGGGTGATGACCACCTTTTTTGTTTCGGTAAGTTGATTCACATATAATGCGCCGTTATGGATTATGAGTTCAAATTTGAGGTCACGGCCGTTGACCCCCACAGCCAGGCGCGCAACGGCCGTTTCCACACCCCGCACGGCATCATCGAGACCCCCGTCTTTGCCCCCGTCGGCACCCAGGCGACCGTGAAGGCGATACGGCCGTCTGACCTGCACGACCTCAACGCCAGCCTCATCCTGAGCAACACCTACCACCTCTACCTGCGCCCCGGCGATGAGCTGGTAAAAGAGCTGGGTGGTTTACATAACTTCATGCAGTGGCCCGGCCCCATCCTCACCGACAGCGGCGGCTTTCAGGTGTTTAGCCTCAGCGAGACGCGCAAAATTGATGCCGACGGCGTCACCTTCCAAAGCCACCACGACGGCTCGCGCCACCGCTTCACCCCGGAAAGCAGCATCACCGTCCAGGAAAATCTGGGCGCGGACATCATCATGGCTTTCGATGAGTGCCCACCGCCCAACGACTATGATTATGTCAAGCAGTCGCTGACCCGCACCCACCCCTGGCTGGAGCGTTGCCTGGCGGCCAAAACGCGGGGCGACCAGGCGCTGTTTGGCATTGTGCAGGGAGGAATTTTTGCCGATCTGCGGGAGGAAAGCGGCCGTTTTGTCACCAATCTCGATCTACCGGGCTACGCCATCGGCGGCCTGGCCGTGGGCGAAACCAAGCTGCAAATGCACGCCGTGCTCGACGTGCTGCACCCCATCCTGCCGCAAAACAAGCCGCGCTACCTCATGGGCGTCGGCGCGCCGGAAGATTTGGTCAACGGCGTACTGCGCGGCGTGGATATTTTTGACTGCGTGCTGCCCAC
>CAUJGI010000574.1 GCA_963169155.1 Chloroflexota bacterium | reverse complement strand
CTTACCTACACCATCGTTTTCCTGGGTGAATACATGCTCATCATGCGCAGCACCTTGCTGGACGTGCTGAGCGAAGATTACATCCTCACCGCCAAGGCCAAGGGGCTGCGCACGGCCCAGATTTTGAAGGACCACGCCCTGCAAAATGCCATGCTGCCGATGGTGACCAACATTGCCCTGAACCTGGGTTTTACCGAGGCCGGAGCCATCCAAATTGAGACGGTTTATTCCTGGCCAGGCTTGGGCGGCGCGATTTTTGAAGCCGTAGAGCGCAAGGATTATCCGATGCTGCAAGGGGCATTTTTGCTCATTGCCGTCAGCGTCATTTTTGCCAACCTGATCGCCGATTTGCTGTATTCATACCTGGACCCACGGGTGCAGGCGGGGTAAGAGATGAGTGAAACAACTGTTGGTGCAACCTCATTAAGCGGTTTTTGGCGCAGCTTCCGGCGCAGCCGTATGGGGCTGGTGGGGCTGTTCATGCTGGTGACGGTGGTGTTGACGGCCGTTTTTGCCCCCACCATCGCCCCCTACGATCCCACAGAAGTGGTGCGCGTGACCATCGACGACATTTACGCCCCGCCCAGCGCCGAACATTGGCTGGGCACCGATGATGCCGGGCGCGATGTGCTGTCTAACTTTATCTACGGTTCGCGCGTTTCGCTGATTGTTGGCTTTTTTGCCTCCTTCATTTCTATTTTTATCGGCAGCTTTGTGGGCATTGTGGCCGGGTTTTACGGCGGCCGTGCCGAAAATGTGCTGATGCGTTTTACCGACATCATGCTGGTCATTCCCGATTTACCGCTGGCGGTGGTCATTGTGGCCCTGACCAAACCCAGCCTGTGGAACATTATCTTTGTCATTGGCGCGCTGGGCTGGACCGGTTCGGCGCGGTTGGTGCGCTCGCAGACGTTGGCGGTGAAGCAGCGCAAGTTTGTGCTGCGGGCGCGCTCCATTGGCGCGGGTAACGCCCACATCATTCGCTACCACATCTTTCCCATGGTGCTGCCGCTGATTGTGGTGAACACGGTCCTGGTTATCTCGCTGGCGATTTTGAACGAGAGTACGCTGAGCTTTTTAGGCCTGTCTGACCCCACGGCGCTGAGCTGGGGGCAGATGCTCAACTTTGCCTTCACCCGTGGCGCGATGAGCGCCCGCGCCTGGTGGGCGCTGGTGATACCGGGGCTGGGCATCGTCTGGGCGGTGCTGGCCTGCACGCTGCTGGGCCAGGGGCTGGAGCAGGTGCTTAATCCACGCTTGGAGACGCACCATCTGGCGGTAGGTACGCAAATGGTAGCTCGTCCAGGCATGGAGGCGCAGGTATGAGATCGTTGCAGCAAGCGCCAGTTTTGCTGGAGGTGCGCGGCTTAAGCACAGATTTTGTGGCGTCGGGTGAGGCATCGGCTCATGCGCTGGTGGACATCAACTTTACGCTGCGCGAGGGTGAGGTGCTGGGCATTGTGGGGGAGAGCGGCTGTGGCAAGACGACATTGATGTTGTCGCTGCTGCGGCTGCTGCCGGCCAACGGCCGTATCGTCTCTGGCCAGGTTAATTTCATGAATACCGACCTGCTCTCCCTTTCCGAACGCGAAATGGGCGAGGTGCGCTGGAAAAACATCGCCATGATCTTCCAGGGAGCGATGAACGCGCTCAACCCGGTGCACACCGTGGGCCGCCAGATTGCCGAGGCGATCATCCAGCACAACTACATCACCGACCAGAAGCGGGTGACCGACCGGGTGGTGGAGCTGCTGGAGCTGGTGGGCATCGGCGCGGAGCGGAAGGACCAGTACCCCCACCAATATTCCGGCGGCATGCGCCAGCGGGCGATGATTGCCATGGCCCTGGCCTGCAATCCGCAGGTGGTGATTGCCGACGAGCCAACCACAGCCCTGGACGTGATGATCCAGGCGCAAATTTTGGAGCTGCTGGCCACGCTGCGCGACAAGCTGGGGCTGTCCATCTTGTTTGTCACCCACGATTTGGGCGTGGTGGCCGAGATGTGCGACACGGTGCTGGTGATGTACGGTGGCGTCACGGCCGAATACGCCGATGTCGATACCGTTTTCAACACGCCGCGGCATCCGTACACCCAGGAGCTGCTGCGCGCCTTCCCCGACCTGACGCGGCCCACCGAAAAGCTGGTCAGCATTCCTGGCTACCCGCCCCGGCTGAATGCGCTGCCGCCCGGCTGTCGCTTCGCCCCGCGCTGCCCGCACGTATTCGACCGCTGTCATGGGGAACGGCCTGCCTTGCACCGCCTATCTCGGAACCAATCTGCCAGCTGCCATCTGGTTGAGCCTGAATCTAACAATTCCCCGGAAACTTCAAAGTTTCCGGTGAAATCTAGTGACTTATGAATGAACAACAGCCCATCATCGAAGTAAAAAATCTGCGTAAGCTGTTCCCCGTCAAAAAGACCTCGCTCTGGGACCAGCAAGATCGGTTTGTGCATGCCGTGGATGACGTGAGTTTTGTGCTGCACCCCGGCGAGGTGCTGGCCCTGGTGGGTGAGAGCGGCTGCGGCAAATCCACCCTGGCGCTGACGCTGATGAACCTGGAAACCCCAACCGAAGGCCATATCTTTTTTGAAGGGCAAGATGTGACGCACCTGAGCGGCAAGCCGCTGCAAGCGCTGCGCCGCCACATTCAGATGGTGTTCCAGGACCCGTACGAATCGCTCAACCCGACGATGACGATTGGCGACATTGTGGCCGAGCCGCTGGTGGTGCACAAGCTGGCACCCAACCAGCAGGCGCGGGACGCCCGGGTGGTGCGGGCCCTGGAGGATGCGGGTCTGAAGCCCGCCAGCACCTTCATGCACCGCTATCCGCACGAGCTGTCCGGCGGGCAGCGGCAGCGTGTGGTCATTGCCGGGGCGCTGGTGCTGGAGCCAAAAGTGCTGCTGGCCGACGAACCGGTGTCGATGCTGGATGTGAGCATTCGCGCCGAGATTTTAAACCTGCTGGCGTCGCTGCGGGAGACACGCGGCATCTCGGTGCTGTTTATCACCCACGATTTGGGCACCGTGGCTTATTTTGCCGACCGGATTGCGGTGATGTATTTGGGGCGGATTGTGGAGCAGGGGGCGACGCTGGCGGTGTTGGAACGGCCGTTACACCCCTACACCAAAGCGCTGCTCTCCGTCATGCCCGTGCCCAACCCCCGGCTGCGGCGCGAGCGCATCATCTTACAGGGGGAGACACCCAACCCGATTGATCTGCCCAGCGGCTGCCGCATTCATCCGCGCTGCCCCATCGCCCAGCCCCACTGCCAGGAAACCGACCCCGCCTGGCGCGAAATCGAGCCGCGCCACTTTGCCGCCTGCCACGAGGTGTCGGTTCACGAAGAGTGGAGTGGCTGCCAGGTTGCCATCACCTCTTCCGGGGTGGC
>CAUJGI010000573.1 GCA_963169155.1 Chloroflexota bacterium | reverse complement strand
CTGCGCCGCCAGATGGTCCAACCAGCGCCCCAGCAGCCCGGCGTAGGAGGGCGCAATTCCTGCCTGCTCGATGATCGATGCGGCCGTTTGCCGTTCGCCCGCGCGAGTGAAGATACCTAGCTGGCGCAGCGCCTTGAGGATGTAAGCCACGGTTAAATCGGCCATCCCCTGCCATTTGGCCGGGTAGGTGGTCATGCCCAGGGTCAACGGGCCGTGGTGCTGCTGCCGCTGGCCCGCCGCTGCCGCCGCCTGCCACAATACATCTGGCGTGACGACTTCAGCTTCGGGCTGGTTGGACAGCCAGTACCGCGCCTGCTGCCAGGGATTGGTGGGTAGGGGCACGCGGCGGTAGGGGATGGTATGACGGCCGTTGCGGGCCAACCCCGCCCAATCCAGCGCCACACCATGCACATGCAAGGCAGCGGCGCTTTCCAACAGCTCGCGCCACTCGTTTTCCCCTTCACGCAGCGACGGCCGCCACAGGCCGGGGCGCGGCGGCAGGCTGGGGTCCAATTCCGGCGGCCAGCAGCGCTGGCCCATGCTCAACAGCGCCGGGTGTGGGCCAATCTCCAGGAAGGTGTCGTACCCTTCGGCGTACAGAGTGGCCATGCCCGTGGCAAAACGGACCGGCTGGCGCAGGTGCCGCCGCCAGTACGCCGCGTTGGTCACCTCGCGGCTGCCCGCCATCTGCCCGGTGAGGCAGGAGACGAGGGCGATTTGCGGCGTGTGGTAGGTGATGGTCTGGGCCACGGCCTCAAACTCGTCGAGGATGGGATCCAGCAGCGGCGAGTGAGCCGCCTGGGCTACGGCCAGGGCGCGGGTTTTGACGCCGTTTTGGTTGAGGCTGGCGACGATGGTTTGTACGGCCGTTTTCTCCCCGGAAATCACCAGGCTGGTCGGGCCGTTAATGACGCCAATCGCCACGCGGTCAGCATAGGGTTCTAACAACGGCGCAACCTGCGCCTCGCTGGCAAAGACCACGGCCATTTCCCCAGCCTGCGGCAGCAAATCCATGAGACGGCCGCGGGCACACACCAATTTCAGGCCGTCGGCCAGGTTAAACACCCCGGCGACGCAGGCGGCCACGTATTCACCCAGGCTGTGGCCCAGCACCACCGTCGGCAGCACACCCCACGACTGCCAGACGGCCGCCAGGGCATACTCGACGGCAAACAGCGCGGGCTGGGCGTAGGTCATCTGGTCCATGAGGGCGGTTTCCGCTTCGGTTTGCGGGAATAAAATGGTGGTCAGCGGCTGGTCGAGATAAGCGACGGCCGCTTCAGCACAGGCGTCGATGGCAGCGCGGAAGATGGGTGAAGTTTCGTAGAGCTGCTGGCCCATCTGCGGATACTGCGCGCCGTGCCCGGTGAACAAAAAGGCCACTTCGGGCGATTGGCCCGGCAGGGTTTCGCCCTGGAACACGCCCGCCGGTTCGTCGCCAGCGGCCCAGGCGTGCAGCTTTTCACGAGCTTCCTGGGTGGACGCAGCTACAATCGCCAGCCGTTTTTCCAGATGGGAACGGCCGTCATTGGTTGTGTAGGCAATGTCGGACCAGGCGGCAGCGGGGCTGACCAGGTAATGTTCGTAGGCATCAGCCAGCTGGCGCAAAGCCGGTTCGGTGCGGGCAGAGAGGGTGAGGGTGTGAAACGGCCGTACCTCCGCCTCTTGTGCTGCTGGTTCTGGGGCCTGCTCCAAAATAATGTGGGCATTGGTGCCGCTAAAGCCAAAGGAGCTGACCCCGGCGCGGCGGCGGTCGGTGGTTTGGGGCCAGGGGGTGCGCTGAGTAGGCACCACCAGCGACATCTGCGCCCAGTTGATGAACGGGTTGAGTTTTTGCAAATGCAAATGCGGCGGGATTTCGCCATGCTGTAAGGCGAGCGCCGTCTTAATTAATCCGGCGACCCCGGCGGCGGCTTCCAGGTGGCCGAAGTTGGTTTTCACCGAGCCAAGCGCTAGCGGCTGGTCCGCCGGGCGGTTTTGGCCCAGCACGGCAGCCAGCGCCTGCACTTCGATGGGATCACCCAGCGAGGTGCCAGTGCCGTGTGCCTCCACGTACTGCACCTGGTTCGGCTGCAAATTGGCGTTGGCCAGCGCCCGGCGCAAAACCGCCTCCTGGGCGGGTCCGTTGGGAGCAGTGAGTCCGCTGGAACGGCCGTCCTGATTCACCGCCGAGCCGCGCACCAGCGCCAGGATGGGGTTGCCATCGGCCAGGGCATCGGATAATCGCTTGAGGACGATCATGGCGACACCCTCACCGCGCACATAGCCGTCGGCGCGGGCATCAAACGTTTTGCAGCGGTCGTCCCGGGCCATCATTTGCGACCTGGAGAAGTTGATGCTGGCCTCAGGCGACAAAATCAGCCCCGCGCCACCCGCCAGGGCCAGGTTGCTCTCCTTGCTGCGCAGGCTCTGGCAGGCCAGGTGCACCGCCACCAGCGACGAGGAGCAGGCGGTATCAACCACCAGGCTTGGCCCCTGCAATCCCAGCAGGTAAGAGAGCCGCCCGGCGGCCACGCTAAACGCCCCGCCGGTGATGGAATAAACGTCGATGGCTTCGGGAACGGCCGTAGCCATGCGCAAATAGTCGTTGCCGCTTAAGCCGACAAACACGCCCGTCTGGCTGTCCTTGAGCTGGTCCGGCGCCTGCCCGGCACTCTCCAACGCTTCCCAGCTCACCTGGAGCAGCAGCCGCTGCTGCGGGTCCATCGCATCAGCTTCGCGGGGGGAAATGCCAAAAAAGTGGGGATCAAACTGGTCGATCTCGTCCAAAAAGCCACCGGCGCGGGTATACATTTTGCCCGGCGCGTCGGGGTCCGGGTCGTAAAAAGCGTCGATGTCCCAGCGGTTGGGCGGGATGGGCACGATGGCATCGACGCCGTAGCGCAGCAGCTGCCAGTACGTCGCGGCATCTTTGGCCCCGCCAGGGAAGCGCAGCCCCAGCCCGACGATGGCGATGGGTTCGGTCTGGCCGCGTTTCATCTTGTCGAGCTGGCCGCGCATCTGGCGCAGCTCCAGCAGGGCGCGTTTTACGGCGGATTGTGGTTCGGTCGATTCAGTCATGCTTCATCCTCATGCAGCTGGTCCAGTTCGGCCAACAGCAGCGCTTCGGCTTCTTCGTCGGACAGGTCGGCCAGGTCGTCGGCTGGCGCGGCGGTAGGTGGTTGGGTGGCGGGACCGGCCGTTTCCAACTGCATCGCGGGTAAACATTGTTTTAGATAGTCGGCCAGGGCCGCCACGGTGGGGTAATCAAACATGAGCGTGGCGGGCAGCGCGGCGGCCACCACACCGCTCAGGGCGTTGCGCAGCTCCACGGCCATAAGCGAATCCATGCCCATGTCGCCCAGCGGCTGCTGGTCGGTGATGATGTGGCTGGTATCAAAGCCCAGCACACGGCGCACCACTTCGCGGATGTGGGCCAGGAGCAGCCCCTGCCGCTTGCTGGCAGGCGCCTCAGCCAGCAGCTCGGCCAGGGTCTGGCTGGGGGTGACGGGGGGAACGGCCGTTGCTGTCTTCGGTTTGACTGGCTTCAGCCCGGCAAAAAATGGAGCCGTCGGGGCAAACGTTGCCGGCCGGATGGGCAGAACGCCGATTTGCGCCTGCCCGCTGGTGGGCAGCAGGCCCAGCAGCGCCATACCCTGCTCCGGCGAAATAAGGTCCAGCCCCTGCCTCTGCCAGCGCTGGAGGTCTTGGGGGGTGAGAACGGCCGTCATGCCCACATTCTCCCAGGCACCCCAGTTGATGCTCAGCGCGGGCAAGCCCGCTGCTTTACGCCATTGGGCAAAACCATCCATAAAGGCGTTGGCGGCGGCGTAGTTGGCCTGCCCCGCCGAACCAATCCGCGAAGCGGCGGAGGAGAAGAGGACAAAAAAGTCCAGCGGCTGATCGAGCGTTTGGGCGTGCAAATGCCAGGTGCCATCCAGCTTGGGCGCGAGGACGCGGTCAAAATTGGCCCAGGTTTGCTGTGCCAAAACCGCGTCGGCGTTGACCCCGGCGCTGTGGCAGTTGCCGGGCCGCGGCTCGCCCAACCCGACAACAGTGGCCAGCACTCGAGCCACATCGTCCACCTGGGCAATGTCGGCGGCGAGAGCGGTGATCGTACCGCCT
>CAUJGI010000572.1 GCA_963169155.1 Chloroflexota bacterium | reverse complement strand
CAGCGTGCCGCGCACGTCACAGACGATGGCGTCGCCATTCACCTCGGCCCGGCACAGCCCCCGGCTGACTTCAATCACTTTGCCCAGTAAAAACGGCGTTTCGTCGGCCATGTTTTGCCACTGTGCGTCGTCCAGGGTAGCTTCCAAGGCGGCCGTGGCCTGCTCGGTGACCGCTTTGCGGCGGTCCAGCTCGTCCAGCGGCATGATGCGCTGGTCGGCAACCTGGCCTTCTTCGTCGGGCACCAGCGGCTGCCAATCGACGCGGTGTTTTTCCTGGTTGGCGGCGGTGTTGTGGCGCAGCTTTTTGCGTCGGCCCTTGTCGGCATCCCACGCCTTGCGCTGCTGCTGGCGGATATCTTTACGTTTTTTGCTCATATTTTTTCCAAATGGACGCGGACGAACGCGGACAAACGCGGATTTTGTTTTTTATCCGCGTCTTCCGCGTTCATCCGCGTCCTATTCTTTGTTTTCAGACAGGCACCAGCCGATGAGGTGGCGCACGAAGTCGTTGGTGGGATACGCTTTGCTGTCGTGTTTCCAGCGCGGCACCCGTACCTCTTTAGCCCCAGGCTGGCGGGGGAACTGTTCACCCTCCACGCGCAGGGTGGTGTATTCATCACCCTCTTTGGGGATGCGGTAATGCACGATGAACTTTTTGTTGGTGGCGATGATGTGCAAAAACCGCTCCGGCGTGTGGTCGACAAAACCACCTTCTTCGGGAATGTGTTCGTCCTTACCTTCGACGTACCAGATAAACGGCCGTCCCTTCACCGATACCTTGCGTTTGCCTTTTGTGTTTACGGCCAAATTGAACTCCTTGTTGTTAGTGGCTGGTTGTTAGTGGCTAGTTTGGAAACCAGCCACTAGCAACTAACCGCCAGCCACAAAAATCACAACGGTTTTTTGAAGGTCATGCTGCGTTTGTCTTCTTCGAATCCCATTTTGCGGTAGAGGTGCAGCGCGCCGGACAGGTTTTCGGCATCAACGCCGAGCGCGGCTTCGGTCATGCCGGCTTCTTGGAGCACCTGGAAGCTGCGGGCGATGAGCGCTTTGGCCACACCCTGCTTGCGCCACGGCCGTCGCACAAAGATGGTTTCGGTGTAGCCGCGCTGCCGGTCAAACGCCTCATTTTCCTTTTCGTCGATGAAGTTTAACACGCCACCGGCCACTTCATCCCCGGCCCAGGCGATTTGCCAGAGGGTAGGATTGTAGTCAGGATACTCGCTCCAGCCGGTAAAGCTTGCCTCGCTCCACTCAGACATGCCCCAATGGTCGCGAAACGCCTCGCGGGCAGCTTCCCAGATTTGCCGCGCTTCGGCGTCGCTGCCGCGCCGGACCTCAAGCCCTTCGGGCAGCGGGCAGTCGGGGATGTTGTCCAGGGTGGGCCGCACCATGCTAAAGCCGTAGCGCACAATTTCATGCCCTTCGGCCCGCAGCAGATCGGCCCAATCGGTCTCCGTCTGCATGGCCCAATTCATGAAGAACTTTTCTGGCTCGGCGGGATGGCTTGCCGCAATTTGGTACAGGCGCTGCTTGAGATGGCGCACCATGGTCCGGCGGATGCCGCTGTGCCGCCATTCTGGCAGCAGGTGGGCAAAAAACATGTAGGCGATGCTGCCATCTACCTGGTTGCTCCACCAGCAACGGCCGTAACCCACCACCTCGCCATTTACCTCAGGGAAAATCATGTCGGTAAACGGATCTGAGTTGGTCAAATGGGCGTAATCTGTCGCGGTTTCTTCCACCGTGGCCAACCATTCACCCTGGTCCGCCTCTCGGCTGCCGTTGACGACGGCCACCATGTGGGGAATGTCGCTCTCGCCCTGAAAGCCACGAAAGCGCAGTCCCGGCACCGCAGGCATGTCGGTCACGATAATTTCATTTTCCAAAAACATTGAACTAGACATACTGTTGATTCTCCACTTCTTGCTGCCACAATTCCCGCATGGCGGGCGAGGTGCGCAGCAGCTCTTCAAGGGTGCCGATGGCCGCGAGACGGCCGTTTTCCAGCACCAAAATTCGATCCGCCCGCTGCAAAACAGCCCGGCGGTGGCTCACGACGAGACAAGTCTGGTCGTGCCCTTCTACATCAAAAATCCTTTCCCATAACAGCGCCTCCGTCTCCACATCCAGTGCGCTTGACAAATCGTCAAACACCAGCAGTTCGGCATCGCGCACCAGCATACGGGCGGTGGCGGCACGCTGCACCTGCCCACCAGACAGGCGCACGCCGCGCGGTCCCACGACGGTGTCCAGCCCTTCTTCCAGCTGGGCGATGTCGGGAGCGAGAACGGCCGTTTGCAACGCCCAGTCCAACCCATCTTCCGGCAGTCCCAGCAAGATGTTGTCGCGCAGCGGTTCGCTGAACAGGCGCGGCACCTGCGGCGTGTAGGCGGTGTGTGGTGGGGTGAAGAAGGTGGCGCGATGTGTGATGGGACGGCCGTTCCACAACACCTCACCCCCGCTGGCGGGCAGCAGCCCCAGCAGCACCCGCAGCAGCGTCGTCTTGCCCGAGCCAATCTTGCCCGTAATCACCGTAAAGCTGCCGCGCGGGAGGGTGAAGGTGATGTCCTGGAGGGACCAGTAATCGGTGGTCGGTAATCCGTTATCCGTAATGTCGCTGCGCGACCTCTCCGCGTACGGTAAGCCGTCCACCGATGACCGTTCACCGTTCACCGATAACCGTTCACCGTATTCAAACCGCAATCCCTTAACTTCTAACACCTCCAGCCGGTCCTCCACCTGCTTGACCAGTGGGCGAACGGGCGGGACGGGTTCGTCTTCGTAGATGGGGCCGTGGGCGACCAGGCTTTCTGGCTCGGCCTCGGGGGTGATCTCTTGCAGGCGGTCCAGCACCACTCGCTGCTGGGCAATCTCGGACAGGTAGCTGCCGATTTGCGCCGGGAAGCGGGAGACGTAGAAGAGGTAGCTGGTGAACAGCACAAAATCGCCAATGGTGAAGGTGCCGTTCTGTATGGAAAACCCGGCCAGCACCACCATGATGGCGACGGCCACATCCCCCATGTTGTCGGTGACCGATTGGAAAAGCGCCCAAAAGACGCCCAAGCGCACGTTGGCCACGCGTCGCGCCTCGCTCAGCTCGCGCAGGTAGCCAATGACCCCGGTCTCCGCGTCGGCCACCTTGACGGCCTGAATCGCGCCAAATGACTCGCCCAGGAAGGCCGTCACACGGCTGTCGCTGACCCGGCTGAGGCGCACATAGCGCAAGAAGCGGCTCCACGACCAGCGGGTGAGGAAAAAGACGCCAACGAGGGGAATCATGGTAACGGCCGTAATCCCCGGCGCAATCCGCACCATGATGATCAGGGCAAAAACGGCAAACGCCGCGTGCCCGGTCAGCTCAGGAATCCAGGTGGGGAAGTCGGCAAAGTCGGCCAGATCGTCGTCCATCCGGTTGATCACATCGCCGGTGGGCACCGGCAGCGGCTGCGCGCCCGGCTTGCGCAAGATGCGGTGCATGACGTTGACGCGCATCAACGACTGCCCGGCCATGCGCACTTTGGCGCTGCCCCAATGGGCGACAATGTCGGCCACCATCCGGCTCAGCTCCACGCTAACCAGGAGCAGCAGCAGGGTCCAGAGGGCATTGGCGAGCGTGGTGGGGGAAACGGCCGTCTCCGCCTGCACATTTAACTGATCAAAAAAGCTTTTTTCCAGCCAACCGGGCACCAACCGCATGCCCAGGGCATAGGTCATCAGCACCACGCTCAGCCCAAAGTGCCACGGCCGGTAGCGAATCAGCGCCCAGGCGCCGGTTTTGATTGGGAGTTTTTGTGTTTCGTTCATCTACACCAACATCTCTTCCAGCCCCGTTTGCAGCAGGTGGGCAAAGCGGGAGGTGGGATTTTGTAACAGTTCCAGTCGCGGACCGTGCTCCTGGATACGGCCGTTTTCCAAAATCAAAATATCGTCGGCGCGCTGCACGGTGTGCAGGCGGTGGGCGATGATGATGGCGGAACGGCCGTGCAGCAGCGTGTCGATGGCCCGTTCCAACAGATGCTCCGTCGCCGGGTCCAGCCGGGACGACGCCTCATCCAGGATCACTAGCTGCGGCTGGCGCAAGAAAACCCGCGTAAAGGCCAGCAGCTGCGCCTGCCCGGCCGACAATCCCTGGCCGCCCGATTTCAGCTCGGTGTCCAGGCCATCGGGCAGGCTGGCCAGCCAACTGCCCAGCCCCAGCGTGTGCAGGGCAGACTCGATCTCGCCATCGGGAATGGGCGGCTTGCTCGGATCGTAGCATCGGAACAGCGTCAGATTGTCGCGCACGGTGGCGGCAAACAGCTGCACATCCTGCGTCACCATGCCAATTTGCTGCCGCAAATCGGCCAGACCCACGTGGCGCAGGTCGGTGCCGTCCAGGGTGATGTGGCCCGCGTCCACGTCATACAGCCGGAAGAGCAGCCGCGTCAGCGTTGTCTTGCCGCTGCCCGTCCGCCCCAGCACGCCGAGGACTTTGCCCGCCTGTAGTTCAAACGACACGTCGTGCAGGACGTTTGGTAATCTGTTATCGGTAAAAGGTAATCGGTAATCAGTGGTCGGATTACCGTTTACCGATAACTGCTCACCGTTCACCGATAACCGGTCTTTATAGGCGAAGGAGACGCTGCGGAAGGCAACGGCCGTTGCCCGCTCCGGCAGCCTGGCGCTCACGGACTCCTTCACATCTGGTTCCAGGTGCAAAAACTCGTTGATCCGGCCGATGCTGGCCACCGCCTTTTGCATGTCGCTGATTTGCCGCCGGATGTATTTGAGGGGCGATTCCATCAGCCGGACGTAGGCTACCAGCAAAAACAGCGTGCCGATAGTGATCTGCCCTTGCAAAAAGAAGGTGCCCGCCAGCGCCAGGGTGAACACCACAGCCAGCACATACAGCATGTAGCTGCTGCTGAAGCTGAAGCCGCCAATCACATCGGCCTTGACGCGGCCTTTGGCCACGTCGGCCAGCAGGGGGTAGAGCTTGTGGAACACGTACAGCTCGCCGCCATTGGCGCGAATGTCTTCGGTGCCGCCAATGCGTTCTTCGACGTAGCCATGCAGTTTGGCATACCCTTTGCTCACCTCGCGCCAGATGTTCACCGTCGGTTTGCCAATGAGCTGCAGCAGCCCCAGCGTCAGCAGGCCGTAGGCCAGCCCCACCAGCCCAATGCGCCAATCCTCGCGGAACAGCAGCAGCAGGATGCCCAGCACCAGCACGGCATTGCCCAGTACCCGAACCACCAGCTGGGAGAAAAACTCGGCCAGGTTGCTCACGTCGCCATCGATCCGTTCGATGAGTTCGCCGGGGGTTTGCAGCTTGTGGAAGCCCATGTCCAGCCGCATGGTGTGAGCGGCCAGGTCGGCGCGCAGGCCGTTGGTGGCCGCCCAACCCAGATCTTCGCTCAGGTAAGTGGTCCACAGCTCAATGGCCTTTTGGGCCACGGTCACCACAAAAAACAGCCCGCCCAGCGTGACCAGCCAGCGCACCGCCGCGCCGTTCTGCGCTGCATCCAGAAAGTCACGAATCACCTGGGGGCCGTAGAGCTGGAGGCCAATACTGACGGCCAACAGCGTGCCCAGACCCAAGAGACGGGGGGTGTACGGCCGTAAATACCGCGTCAACAGCTGCCAATTACTCATTTCTCGCGTCATCTGTCTTAGTCACCTGGTCCCATGTACGGATCCCACAAGCTGTGCGTCAGCGCCACCGGATTGGTTTTAAGGCCATAACCGGCAAAGTAATCACACACGCGGGTAATGTCCCGCTCCAGCAGCTCGTAGGCGTGCGGGTTGTGCCGCGCTTCTACCATCTGCGGGAAGTCGATCAGATATATCGCGCCATCCCAGTACAAAATGTTGTAGGCCGACAGGTCGCCGTGGATGAGGTGGTTGTCCAGCATCAGCGCCACGTTGTCCATGATGCGCCGGAACAGCGGCGCTGCTTCCTCGCGGGGCAGGCGCACCTCGCTCAGCGTGGGCGCCGGGCCGTATTCATCGCCGATGTAAGCCATCAGGACGGTGTTGCCCTGGTGGGCAATGGGTTTGGGCACATCGGCCCCGGCCTCGAACAGCTGGGTTTGGGTGCGGTACTCATTGCCAATCCACCATTGAATATCGACGGATTTGCCATAGCTGGTTTTTTTGCTCAGGGCCAGATTGACGCGCCGCCCCTTCATCTCTTTGCCTTCGGCATCCCGCAGCTGACGACCCGCTTTATAGACGGCGTCATTTTTCAGGTGGCGCAGTTCTCGCGGGCGGTACAGCTTGGCGGCAATGAGGTCTACACCGGTGGCCGGATGGCCGGTACAGGCATAGACATTGGCCTCTTTGCCACCTTTCACCAGGCGCGTCACGTCGGTGACGATTTGGTCACGGTAAAAGGGGCCAACGGATTCAATGACCCACTGCCGCTCGTGGTGCTGCGGATCGAGGGCTTTGGCGTAGCTGGGCACCCAGGTTTCGATGCCGTCGTCCATTTCGCGGATTTCTTGCAAGGTTTGTTGGGGACGGCCGTTCCGCTCTGGCTTGTTTTTGTTGGGCTTGGTCCGGCTGCGCCGGGCTTCCCGACTGTTGTCTTCAAACTGGTAATCTTCAAATTCTTCAAAAGCCGCAAATTTGCTCATCAGATTTATTACGCGCCGGTTTTGCTATGCTCCGGCAAACATCCTGAAATTGATACAGGGATGTGGCTTTTGTTGGACGTTGGAATGAGAGAAACAAAAAGCCACCGATCGGGGTTGTGTGATGGTGGCCACTGTTCGGAGTGAAGTAGGATTGCCAGATAAGGACTCTGAGCGGAACAGTTCAGTTGCCGGATACAGGCAACAAAAAAGCCACAGGTTGTGTACACCCGTGGCCGCAAATGTATCCAAAGAGAATTAGTTTTGGATTTCTAGCAGTTAGCAGGTGTACCCACACAACGTTCATTGACGTTTTGGAAGATGATGTTTTTCACTTGGGCCATCTTGTGGGTACCTCCTTTAAGGATTGATTAAAAGTTTTTTGCTACGGCGGACAGTCTACCATGCCTTTTTTTATCGGTCAAGCAGAAATTTTGGGCTCTTTGGGAACTCAGGGGGGGTACAGTCCGTGAAGCGTGAAACGTGAAACGTGATGCCTCTGTCACGTTTCATGCTTCACGCCAAACCCCACGAAATCCTGAAGATCCGGAATCTCCTGTGGGGATGATCAGGCGGAACCATTTGTCGTGTTGCACCGTTGTAGGGATAAATACAGCGGCGTGACCGGACGTGTTGCGCTGC
>CAUJGI010000571.1 GCA_963169155.1 Chloroflexota bacterium | reverse complement strand
CCACGTCGATTACAACAACGCGGCAATTTGCGGCGCGTACATTCAGGTGGACGGGCCGCAGGGCAGCGTGATGGTGCGCATTGTGGACCAATGCCCCGGCTGCCCCGCCGGGGACGTGGATTTAAGCATCGAGGCGTTTGCCAAAATTGCGCCGATTTCGGCCGGACGTGTACCGATTAGCTGGCAGCTGGTCAGCCCACCGCTGGACGGTCCGATTCAATATTACTTTAAGTCGGACAGTCACCAATATTGGATGGCCATGCAAATGCGCAACCACCGCAACCCTATTGCGAAGTTTGAATATTGGAACGGCAGCCATTTTGTGGAAATATCGCGTACTTCTTACAACTATTATGAATTGCAAAGTCCGCCGCCAGGGCCGTTTACTTTCCGCGTCACAGATTTGTTGGGCAATGTGCTGGTAGACAGCAACATTCCGCTGTCGCCTGGTGTGGCCGTGAACGGCAGCGCCCAGTTTCCGCCGCCTTAATCGTCGTTGTTTGCTACAATGAAAACATGGCTGAGAAAAACCGTTCCAACGCACCGTTGATTGTGGCCTTTGTGGCCGATTTGATGTTTACCCCCCGCATTCAAAACGTGGTGGACCATTTGGGCTGGCGCGTGGAGTGGGTGGGAACGGCCGTCTCCATCGGCCCTACCCATTCACCCGACCAACCCGAACGCCCCGGTGAATCGCTGCACGGCACCGAGGGTAAATTGTTTGAGCAAATCACCGCCTGGCAGCCTGCCCTGCTGCTGTTTGACCTCAACAACAGCCAGATTCCCTGGCGGCGCTGGATGCCCATCCTCAAATCTTCTCCGGCCACACGCCGCTTGCCCATCCTGGCCTTTGGCCCGCATGAAGACAAAGAGACCATGCAAGATGCCAAGCGGTTGGGTGCCAATTGGGTCGTCGGGCGTTCACGCTTCACCTCGGCCATGCCCGACCTGCTGCAAAAATATGCCCGCATCCCCGACCGTGCTGCCCTGGCCGTCAGCTGCGCTGAACCTCTGGCCGAGCTGGCCAGAGAAGGCATTGCCTTGTTCAACCAGGGCGAATATTACAAGTGCCACGACACCCTGGAAGAGGCGTGGATGGCCGATGCAAGCCCGGCGCGGGAGCTATATCGCGGCATTTTGCAGGTGGGCATTGCCTACTACCAGATTCAGCGCGGTAACTACCGGGGTGCCATAAAAATGCTGCTGCGCGTGCGCCAATGGCTCGATCCGCTGCCGCCGGTGTGCCGGGGTGTCAATATTGCCAGGCTGCGCCAGAATGCCGCCGAGGTCCAGGCCATCCTGACGGAACTGGGGCCAGAGCGGATTGAAGCGTTTGATACGGCCGTAATCCAACCCATCGAATACGAACCCTAAATTTGCGCTTGACTTTGACACTGTGTCAACCTGTATGCTCCTGACAGTAAAAAAGCCACAGAGAAAAAGAGCGCTGCAAGCTGAAACCCATCCTCTCGATGCTTTGTGCCCTCTGTGGCAAAGACCAGGAGATGAACGATGAACAAACAGGTGAAACACGTGATTTTAGGCACCGGGCAGCTGGGGCTGGCGATCATGGATGAATTGGTGGCGGCCGGGAAGCCAGTGAAGCTGGTCAACCGCAGCGGGCGGATCAACGAACCGCTGCCCGCCGGGGTCATTTTGGAAACGGCCGATGCTGCCCATCCCGACGACGTAGCCCGGGTCACTGCTGGGGCGGACGTGGTCTTTTTCTGTGTCCAGCCCGCCTACCACCAATGGCCGGAGAAGTTCCCACCGCTGGCCTCCAGCATCATCGAAGGTGTGTCCCGCAGCGGGGCCAGGCTGGTGTTTGGCGACAATTTGTACATGTACGGCCCCACCGCTGGCCAGCCGCTGCACGAAGGGCTGCCCTACGCCGCCAAAACGCGCAAAGGCAAGGCGCGGGCGCAGGTGGCCAACCTGCTGTTGGCGGCCCACGAAGCGGGCAAACTCCACGTAACCATTGGTCGCGCCTCCGATTTTTACGGCCCGCGCGTGACCAGTTCGATGGCCGGGGCGATGTTGTTTGAGGCGGCGCTGGCGGGCAAGACGGTCAACCTCACCGGCGACCTGAACCTGCCGCATACGATCACCTACATTCGCGATTTTGCCCGGGCGTTGGTGACTTTGAGTGAACATGAGATGGCCTACGGCCGTACCTGGCACGTCCCCAGCGCCGAAACTCTCAGCCAAAGCCAGTTTATCCGGCTGGTCGAGGCGGAAATTGACCGCCCGATCAAGGTGCGTACGGCGGGCACATGGGTTTTGCGGCTGGTCGGGCTGTTTAACCCGGCGGCGGGTGAGGTGGTGGAGATGATGTACGAGTTTAACGAGCCGTTTGTGGTGGATCATAGTCAGTATGCGGCCGTTTTTGGCACACACGTCACACCCCACCAGCAGGCCATCCGCGAGACGGTGGCCTGGTACCAGCAGCAAGGTGAACAGGTACCTGCATAGGATGCCACCGAATGAATTCGCCGTCTGGGAAAGAAAGTCTGCTCAAGCAGACTACC
>CAUJGI010000570.1 GCA_963169155.1 Chloroflexota bacterium | reverse complement strand
CAACAAAACCGCCCCCAAAACAATCCAAATCTCCGTGCCCCTCTGTGTCTCCTCTGTGCAACTCTGTGTTCCGCTATTTCTTTTTCCCCTATAAACCAACAAAACCAACCCCGCCAAACACAAAAACGTGAACAGCCCATCCACCCGCGCCAGATCGTACCAGCCGCCGACCAGCCGGTAGCCGCCCAAAAACAAACCGCTGCCGACCAATGCGGCCGTTCCCCGCCCACTTTCTCGCCAACCCACGTAAAAGATGAGAACGGCCGTTCCCACCACACTCACCAACGAAATCAGCCGCAGCGGCCAGAAGCCAAATCCCGTCAGGCGCATGAGTAGTCCACCCAGCCAGGTAAACAGCGGCATGTACACCTGCGGCACAAATTCCCCACTGGGCGGTACAAACACCGGCAGCCCCTGCGCCACGCGCCAGGCCTGCATCACCATGCCCTCCTCCACCAAATCCAGCGCGTACGGATAAACCACCCGCGCCAGCCCCAGCCGCAGATAAGCCAGGCTGGCAATGAGCGAGACAATCAACAGTACCAGCAAGCCAAAATCCTTTAAATCTGCGAAATCTTTGATTTTCTCTCTTGTTCGCTCACGCGCTTTGCTCATAACGGCCGAATTGTATACCATCCGCATCGAAAACCTGGGCCAAATGCTGTAAACATCAATGCCCAGGCTAAAATTACCCAATTACCCAATTACCAATTACCCAATGTGCGGCATCACTGGCATCCTCTCCCCCCAACTCAATCGCGATCGGCTGGCACAGGCCAACGATTTGCTGCACCACCGTGGCCCAGACGATGCGGGCATGTTTGTGGGCGACGGCATCGGGCTGGCGGCGCGGCGGCTCAGCATCATCGATCTGGCGCCCGGCCACCAGCCGCTGTGCAATGAAGACGGCACCATCTGGATCACCTACAACGGCGAGGTGATGAACGCCCCCGCCCTGCGCACCGAGCTGGAAACCGCCGGGCACCAGTTCCGCACCCGCACCGACACCGAAACGATTGTGCACGCCTACGAGGCGTGGGGCACCGATGCGTTCGTGCGGCTGCGCGGCATGTTTGCTTTTGCCCTGTGGGACGGCCGTTCCCAAACCCTGCTCCTCGTGCGCGACCGTTTTGGCATCAAACCGCTGCACTACGCGAAGATTGGCAGCGAACTGGCGTTTGCTTCGGAAATACGGCCGCTTTTCCACCTCCTCCCCACGCTCGCCCGCCGCACCAACAGGCAGGCGCTCACTGACCTGTTCAGCCACGGCTTTGTGCCCACGCCGCAAACCATGTTTGAGGGCGTGTACAAGCTGCCCGCCGCGCACATGCTCATCGCCCAAAATGGGTCTGTGGCGATACGGCCGTACTGGACCCTCACCTTCCCCGAAGACCCAAACTACCGCCAAATTAGCGAAGCCGACGCCGTAGACGAATTCATGGCCCACCTGCGTGACGCCGTGAGCGCCTGGCGCATGAGCGATGTGCCCGTCGGCTCCCTGCTCAGCGGCGGCATCGACTCCAGCGCTCTGGCAACCCTGCTCACCGAACTCGGCGGCCAGCCGATTCACACCTTCAACATCGCCTTCAGCGCCGCCAGCCACGACGAATCCGCCTACGCCCAGGCGGTGGCCGAGCGCATCGGCAGCCAGCACCACACCCTCCATTTCGGCCCCGAAGCGTTCGACCTGCTGCCCCAAATCGTCGCCCAGCTCGAAGAGCCGCAATGCTCTGCCACCAGCCTGCCCATCTACCTGCTCTACCAGGCGTGCCGCGAGGCGGGCTTCAAGGTCATCCTCACCGGCGAAGGGGCGGATGAGCTGCTGGGCGGCTACCACTGGTTTGATGGGGATCGAAGGGTACGGCCGTTCCTCGCCATCCCCCAACCGCTCCGCCAACTTCTAACAAAACTCCCCCTGCCCGGTTCCGCCGCCGGACAGCGCGTCCTCGCCCACGCCACCCGCGACCCGCTCACCCGCTTCGCCCTCTGGCACCAGGTGACGCCACCTGCCCTTTTGCAGGAACTTTTTAACCGCGGAGGGCGCGGAGGACGCGGAGAAAAAGAGAAAACCTCTGCGCTCTCTGCGCCCTCCGCGGTAAATTCTTACCACCCGCTCAACCAATTTTTGGCATTAGAAGCGCAGACGCGGATGGTGGATTTCATCAACTTTGAGGTGGATCGGATGAGCATGGCCCACTCTGTCGAGGCGCGGCCGCCGTTTTTGGACCACAATCTGTGGGAATTTTGCGCCACGCTGCCGCCGGAACTGAAGCTCAACAGGGCGATGAACAAAGTGTTGCTGCGGCTGGGCATGAAGGATTTGCTGCCAACGGCCGTTACCAACCGCCCCAAACAAGGACTCGCCACCCCCCACGCCGCCTGGTGGCGCAGCCCAAAGCTGCCCGCCTGGGCCGAACAATGTCTGCAACCGACCTCGCTACGCGAAGCGGGCTACTTTAATGGGGAAGTGGTGCAAAAATTAAGGGAAGGGCATCGGAACGGCCGTACCGACCACAGTCGCATCCTCACCGGCATTCTCACCACGCAGCTCTGGCACCAGGAGATGAAGGTAATTGAGTAATTAGTAATTGGGTAATTATTGCCCAATTGCCAATTACCAATTGCCAATTACCAATGAAAATCCTCACCTACAACCTCGAATTTGGCGGACGCAAGCAGCTAGAAAGCATCCACGCCGTCCTGTCCCACGTCAATGCCGACGTCATCGGCCTGACGGAGGCGGACGACCACGAGGTGGTCAAGATTTTGGCCGGGCGGCTGGAAATGCACCACGCCTGGGGCCACGGCAGCGGCGATCGACATATCGCCCTGCTCTCCCGCTACCCCATCCAGCAGTGGCACATTTACAACCGGCCGCCGCTCACCCAGGCCGCGCTGGAGGCCAAACTAGACACGCCCGGCGGGCCGCTCACCGTCTACAACGTCCACTTTTTGCCCTTTTTGCTGCTGCCGTTTGAGATTCGCCGCTGGCAGGCGGTGGGCAAACTGTTGGAAATTATTCGGGAACGGCCGTCCACCCCCCACCTCATCATCGGCGACGTGAACGGGATTGGCCCCGGCGACCGCGTCTTGCAGCACAAAAACCCGGCCCGCATGCGGCGCGTGATGCTGCTTCAGTTTCGCCTCATCTTCCGGCTGGCTATCCCCCGGCTGCTGCGTGCGGGCTACACCGACTGCTTCCGCCACCTGCACCCCCACGCCGACGGCTTCACCTGGTGGACCATCAACCCCACCACCCGCTACGACTACATTTTCGCCGACCCGCAGATGCTGCCCCGCCTGCAAACCTGCCGCGTCGTCGATGACCTCCCCGCCATCCGCCAGGCGTCGGATCACTTTCCCCTGCTGGCCGAATTTAGTCAATCCGCCCATTGAAAAACATCTGGAAGCTCCGTATACTTTGGCCCAATCTTCTAAAAAAGATTTCAAAAGTCTTACTGATCATTGGGTCATTCCCAGAGCGTTCCAAGACTTTTGA
>CAUJGI010000569.1 GCA_963169155.1 Chloroflexota bacterium | reverse complement strand
AAAGCTGCTGGCCCAAAACGCGCCCTTCATCGCCTGGGGCATGCCCCTGCCCAACTTCCGCTACTGCACCGTCACCGGCGACAACATCACCGGGGGGACGCTGGCCACACAGCACCTGCTCCAGACGGGGCGGCAGCAAATTGGGTTTATCGGTGGACCGCAAGATGATCTCTCTGTGCAGCACCGCTTTCGGGGGTATGCCAATGCCCTGCAGGCCGCCGGGCGCAGCGTGGTGCCCCACAACGTGGTTTATGGCGATTATTCTCACGCGTCGGGCATCGTGGCTATGCAGCGCTTGCTGGAACAATCGCCTACCCTCGATGCCGTTTTTGCCAACAGCGACCTGATGGCCGTGGCTGCCATTAAAGTGATCAAAACAAGCGGCAAGCGGGTGCCGGAAGATATTGCCGTGGTGGGGTACGATGATGTCTCCATCGCCATGTACAACAGCCTGCCGCTGACCACCATCCGGCAAAACATTGCCCTGGCTGGCCAGTTACTGGCGCAGAACCTAATTCAGCATATTCAAACCGGGGTAGTAATCAACGTGACCACGCCAGTGGAACTGGTAATCCGGGCCTCTGCCTGAGAGCAAACGTTTTCGGGAAAAGTGTTGCAACCGGTTGCAGTTTATTTAAAAATTTTGCGGCTTTTGGGATTTCAAACCGCTTGGTGTGACACGTGAAACGTGATGAGACAAATCACGTTTCACGCTTCACTCCCCAAATTCCCAAAGAGCCCCTTTCCATAAAGGAGAATAATGAACACCATGAAGACAACAGATACGGCCGTATCCCCCACCCACATGAAAGTAGACGCCCTCCTGGCAAAAATGAGCCTGGAGGAAAAGATCGGCCAGCTGGCCCAGATCAGCGGCGCCGAATTTATGCCCGGCCCGCCCGCGGAAGAGACCGTCCGCAAAATGGGCGCAGGTTCGATGCTGTGGCTCAACAACACCCAACGGTTCAACGAACTGCAAAAAGTCGCCATCGAGGAAAGCCCCTCCGGCATCCCGATTCTTTTTGCCCTGGACGTGATCCACGGCTACCGCACCATCTTCCCCGTGCCGCTGGCGCTGGCGTCTTCTTGGGATCCAAATGTTGCCGAACAGGCCCAAGCCATCGCCGCCAAAGAAGCCCGCGCCGCTGGCATCCACTGGACCTTTGGCCCGATGATCGACATCGCCCGCGACGCCCGCTGGGGCCGCATCGTCGAAGGCGCGGGGGAAGACCCGTACCTGGGGTCTGCCATGGCCGCCGCCCAGGTGCGCGGCTTCCAGGGCGATGATCTGGCCGACCCGGAGCACGTGCTGGCCTGCGCCAAACATTTTGCCGGGTACGGCGCCGCCGACGGCGGGCGTGACTACGACCCGGTTTTCCTCTCCGAAGCCCAGCTGCGCAACGTCTACCTGCCGCCCTTCCAGGCCGCCGTCGACGCCGGTGTGGCCACCTTCATGAGCGCCTACATGGATTTGAACAACGTCCCGGCCACCAGCAACCGCTGGCTGCTGCGCGACGTGCTGCGCGAGGAGTGGGGGTTTGACGGCTTTATCGTCAGCGACGCCTTTGGCGTGGGCAACCTGGTCATTCAGGGCCACGCCCGCGATGGCCAGGAGGCGGCGCTGCGGGCATTAAAAGCGGGCCTGAACATGGACATGGCCTCCAGCACCTACCTGGGCAACCTGGCCAATCTGGTGCAGGACGGCTCACTTACCGTCGACGAGATCGATGAGATGGTACGGCCGATTCTCACCCTCAAATTCCAGATGGGGCTGTTTGAAAATCCGTACGTCGATGAAACGCTGCTGGACCAGGTTGTGGCCCGGCCCGAACACCGGCAGGCGGCCCGATTGGCGGCGCAGCGCTCAATGGTGCTGCTGCGCAACGAAGGCAATCTGCTGCCCCTGGCCAAAACGTTGACCAACGTGGCCGTCATCGGCCCGCTGGCCGACTCGATGCAAGCCACCGAAGGGTCGTGGATGGTGTTTGGCCACCAGCCCGCCGCCGTGACCGTTTTGCAGGGCGTGCGCGCCAAGCTGGCGGACGGCGCGGTGAGCTACGCGCCAGGGCCGGACATCAACCGCGACTTCCCCCACCCGTTTGGCGAATTTAATCTGTCAGAGCGCAAGCCGCTCCAGTCGCCTGAAGATGCCGAAGCCGCGTTCCACATGGCCGTTGCCACCGCCCAGGCCGCCGATTTGGTGATCATGGTAATGGGTGAAAACGCCGACATGGCCGGGGAATTTGCCTCGCGTGGTTCGCTGAATTTGCCCGGGCGGCAGGAGGAACTGCTCAAAGCGGTGCATGCGATGGGCAAGCCGGTGGTGCTGGTCTTGTTAAACGGCCGTCCCCTCAGCATCAGCTGGGCCGCCGCAAACATCCCGGCCATCCTCGAAGCGTGGGAACCGGGCAGCGAAGGTGGCAACGCCGTGGCCGACATCCTCTTTGGCGATGCGAACCCCGGCGGCAAGCTGCCCGTCTGCTTCCCGCGCCACGGCAGCCACGCCCCGCTCTACTACGCCCGCACGCTCACCCATCAGCCCGAACACAGCCCGATGTACCGCTCGCGCTACTGGGACAGCCCCACGACCCCGCTCTACCCGTTTGGGTTTGGCCTCAGCTACACCACCTTTGCCATCCCCGATCTTCAGCTTTAAGCGAAAAAAGTGAAGGTGGGAGAACCGGTGCAGGTAACGGCCGTTGTCACCAACACGGGCAAAATGGCCGGGGACGAGGTCGTCCAGCTCTACATCCACCAGAAATGGGGCAGCGATTCCCGCCCCCTGCGCGAGCTGAAAGGGTTCGAGCGCATCACCCTGCAGCCCGGCGAGAGCAAAAC
>CAUJGI010000568.1 GCA_963169155.1 Chloroflexota bacterium | reverse complement strand
CAGTCCGTTTGTGGGTTGATCGGCGTAACAGCGTAGCTGCAACCCATCCAAGGTGGTAAAGGAATCGGGAAACATCTTCATAATCCTGGCGTCAGGCGGGAACTGCGCCGAGCTGCTGCAACCAGCCCAGCATATCGGCCTGGTTCCATCGCTCGACACATTTGCCGTCGGCAAAACGCAGCATGGTCATGCCAGGCACAAGCACCGCGTTGCCCGTCGCCGGGACGCCCATAAATTCATCTTGATGGGTTGCCTGCAACCGATAGCGGCAGGCCAACACATCACCTTCCACAACCACCTGATCGATCATCAGCTGGGGATTGGGAAACGCCCGCCACACCCCTTCATAAAACAGGGTTGCTCCAGCCACACCAGGCGGTAAACCGGGCGGGAAACCGTGCAGCACAATCTGGGCATCATACAGCTCCAGGTAAGCCGCCAGGCTACCATTGTTCCAATGGTCAATCGCCTGTTGAAAAATCGCTTTTATTTGTGCAGTAGACATAAAACCATTCTCCTTTCTGCTTTGCTCAATCTCGGTAACTAATTTTGCCAACCCTGACCCGCGTCTCAATCACCCACCGCACGTTGGAGCACGGCCGTTTTACTGCGAGACGGCCGTTTCCCCCGCAGCACCCGCCACACAATGCGCGGGTGGAACAGGCTGGGCGGTGGGGCGAGCAGGTTCATCACTTTCAGGAAGGCTTCACCAACCACCTCGTCATGCAGCGTGGCCTGGTGGACCTTGGCCACGTAGCGGTTGATGAAGTCGGTGCCGGGCGGTTTGGGACCAGTGGTCTGGGGAAAACGGAAATCTTCGCCGACGGCCAGCTGCCAGGGAATGTCAATCACCCTGGCCGCCCGCTTGAAGAAGGCCAACGCCAACCCATCGAGCGACGGCCGACTCGCCAACAAGGCATCTAGCTCCGCCGCCTGCAACGAAGCCGAGGTCATGCCCTGGCCGTAGGTGGGGTTAAAACTGGAAATGGCATCACCCAAAACCAGGTAACCAGCGGGGAAACGGCGCAGCTTTTCGTAGTGGCGGCGCAGGCTGTGCGGAAATTTGTGGGGCATAATGTCTGAAATCGGTTCGGCTTTGCTGATAATGTTGTAGATGTCTGACGCGGGCAGGCTGCGGGCAAATTCCAGGAAAGCTGCCTCATCCACCGGCGCGTGGTCGCCATGCCAGCCGCCCATGGAACAAATCCAGCGGTCCCCTTCGATGGGGAAGAGGCCGCCAAAGCGGTTTTCTCGTGGTGCTTCTGGCGTGTACAGAATCCAATCCTGGCTACGTGGGTCGGCCGGATTGCGCCGGTAGACACGCGTGGCATACCCCACGTCCACACGCACCTCACTTTCGGGGGCGGGCTGGTAGCCCAGTTCCTTGAGCCAATGGGCCGTGCGGGAACCGCGCCCGGTGCAGTCGACCACCAGGTTCGCATTGAGAACTTCTTGCTGGCCAGATGCCCGGGACTCAATCTGCACACCGGTAACCTGGTCGCCAGCAACGGCCGTAACCAAACCCAGCACACCGCAGTTATCCATCAGCGCCACGTTCGGCAGGGCCAATACCCGCTCCCGCACCAGATGCTCCAGCAGCGGGCGGCTCATCAAGGTGGCGGGCACGTTCATCTTAAACCGTTGGCGATAGCCGCCGTAGGTGTACCACTGCATCGTGTCGGCAAAATCACCCATGATCGCGCCGTTGTCTTTTAGCGCCTGGGGCAGATCGGGGAAGAAGCGGGTCATCACTTCCAGTCCGGTGGCCAGCAGCCCGTGCAGGTGGCGCGCCTGGGGCTGTCCTTTGCGCGCTTCCGGCGCAGGGGCGATGCTGTCTCGCTCTAAAATCGTCACCTGCGCAAAATAGTTGCTCAGCACACGCGCCGTCAGCAGCCCCCCCAGGCTGCCGCCGATGATGATGGCGCGTTTGAATTTGATATTTTCGCTTGTCATCTGGACCTTCCTCTTATGAGGCTGGCAGGGAAACGGCCGTTGCCGTTTCCCTACCCTCGTAACTCTTGTTCAGCAGTTGGGCGCGGTATCAGGCAGCGGCCGTTTCGGCGGCCGGTTCACCTTCCGGATAACCCACCAGCCCCAGCAGCCCTTTGATGGCCGAGATTTCCCCCAGGTGGATCATGTTGTTACCCAACGCCAGGAAAAAAACGGCCGCACCATTCACATACCCCATGCCCACCTCGGTAAGGTCAACTGGCTCGTCGAGGATGGTGTCATTCACCGTGCCCAGGTAGGCGTCGGTGGCCTGGTGTACCGCCTGGGCATAGGCACGCAAGGCGGGCAGGTCCACAACTTCCTCTCTGGCCCAGTTATTCCAGCCAAATGGCGGCGGTGGCGTCTGGAAGCCAGGATATTGGCGCATCATAACGGGCGTGGTCTGGGCCAGCTTCACGTTGATGAACCAATCCTCACTGGTGACCAGGTGGGCATACTGGCCCAGAATCGACGCCGGGCCACCCGGTTCATGTCGGGCGGCGTCTTCTGAAACGCCCGCCATGGTACCTTCCAGATAGCCGTGGGTTTGTTCAAACAAAAAGCGTAAATTTTCAACAGCAGAACGATTTGGGGTTGTCATTGGGTTACCTCCATAAAAAAGTGGTGTTTACTTCAGAAAAGCTCGGACCATGACGGCCGTATCGCTAAATTCACGCAGCCGGACAACTTTGCCGTGACGCACGGTAAACAGGTGCGCCCAATCCGTCTCAAAGGTGCGGCCGGTGGTTCTTACTTTGACTCGCTCGTAACCAAGCGAGAGAATGTGTTCACCCAGCGGGATGATTTCGTGGGGGCCAAATTCCAGCACAGCGCAGCTCAACGCCACGGTTTGTAAAAAATCCACCATCTGCACCTGGCCCCGCCAGCGACCGGCAAACGGGATGTCTTGGGGACGGCCGTTAAAATGCCACTCCACCTCATCATCCAGCAGGGCCAGGATGGCATCTATGTCCCACCGCCGCCACGCGGCGTACAAATCCTGAAC
>CAUJGI010000567.1 GCA_963169155.1 Chloroflexota bacterium | reverse complement strand
ATCCACCACCACTGGTTTCATTCTTCTTGGCGCGGCGTTCGTGAGTTTGTATGCTTCGGTGAGGCTGTTTGTGGCCAACTTTTCCCACCGTGGCCAAAGCGCTAAGACCTACTGGATTGTTCTGGGCATTTCATTCCTGGTAGCCGTGATTGCGTTTTTGATTCAGTGGAGTGACTTTATGGGCACCGCTTTTGATGGCGTGGGTTAAGAAGGAGAGAAACGGCCGTCCCAATAAGTTCCGCGCCTAGTCGCCATACAATCAGGCGCAAGCCTACAACCGCAGCAAATCATCCAGAGGATCGTCATCTTCATCCAACAAAGGGCAAATTTGACGGCTTACTCACTGCCCCGCACGTACCGGGGTAGGGTAATCACAAACGTTGTGCCTGCGCCCGGTTGGGAAACGGCCGTAATCTTCCCCTCATGCGCCTCCACAATCGCTTTGGCAATGGCCAGCCCCAGGCCAGACGCCCCGTCTACGGTGCGGTGGCGGGATTGATCTGCCCGGTAGAAGCGGTTAAAGATGAAGGGCAGCTCTTCCGGCGGGATGCCCGCGCCGGTGTCGCGCACTTCCAGCAGCACGTCGCTGTTGGCCACCGCCCCGCTCAGCACAATTTCCCCCGAACTCGTGTAGCGCAGCGCATTGGAAACGACGTTGTTTAGCACCTGCGTCATGCGCTCGCCGTCGACCAGGATGGCGGGCAAATTCGACGGCGCGTCAACGCGCAGTTCCAGCCCTCTTTCTTCGGCCTGCATGATGTAGGCCAACCCGGTGCGCTCCAGCAGCGCCTTGGGGTCGATGGGCCGCTTGTTGAGCTTCAGCTCCCCGGCGTCGGCCAGCGACAGGGTGCGCAAATCTTCCACCAGATGCTGCAAAAGCAGCACTTCTTCATACATCACGGTAAACAGCTTCTCGGAGCCGCCCAGCGATCCTTTTTTCAGCCCTTCGGTGTAGCCGCGCAGCACCGTCAGCGGGGTGCGCAAATCGTGGGCGATGTCGGCTGTCATTTGCTTGCGCAGGCGGCTGGCGTCGGCCAAATCCTGGCTCATCTGGTTGAAGGAGTGGGCCAGCTCGCCGATTTCATCGTGGCTGCGCACGTTGACCTGCTGCCCCAGCTTGCCTTCGGCCATGGTCTGGGTAACGGCCGTTAATTCCCGAATCGGCCGGGTGAGGGTGCGCGCCAGCAGACTGCCCAGGATCAGGGCAAACAGCCCGGCAACCCCGGCGCTTATCATTGCCGCCAGGTTGACATTGCGCAAAAATGAATCTTCCGGCGAGAATTGGCTGGGCGGGGCCTTGTAATTGTCATCTGGCTCCATGATGAGCTGGCCCACCGTCTCGCCGTTCACCGCAATGGGCAGGCTGGGCGGCAGGTAATCAAAAGGATAAGGTTGGCCGTCTTGCTCCGGTCCCAAACCGTACAAAACGACGTTGTTGTTGTCCAGCACAATCAACCGGGCATCGTGAAAGCGAAACGCCGAATCGCGGCGAATGAACTCATACAGATTGTCCCAGCTGCCGTTTTCTTCATAATAATCAGCCAGGGCAGAGGTCATATCGACGTGTGACTGGCTGTCGACAAAGCTGTTGAACTCGACGCGGGTGCGGATGCCTACCAGCAGCGCCACCAGCGCCGCCCCGGCAATGCCAACCACCAAAAAAGCCAGCGTGAGTTTGAAGGATAAAGATCGCATTATGCCTCTGGATTAACGGCGAAGCGGTAGCCCATGCCGTACACGGTTTGGATATAGCGGGGATTGCTGGGATCAAGTTCGATTTTGGCGCGCAGGTTGCGAATGTGCACGTCGATGGTGCGTTCGTATCCCTCATAAGCGTCGCCAGAAGTGTACTCCAGCAAATCCAGCCGGGAAAAGGCCCGGCCAGGTGTGGTCATCAACGTGGCCAGCAGCTCAAACTCGGAGGGCGTCAGGTCCACCACCTGGTTGTTTACCTGCACGATGTGCCCGCTGCGATCCAGCACGATGTTGCCCGCTCGCAGCATCTCGGCGGGAGCTGCCTGCTTGTTGGCCCGGCGCAGCACCGCGCGCACCCGGGCCACCATCTCGCTGATGCCAAACGGCTTGGTGATGTAATCATCGGCGCCCAGCTCCAGGCCCGCCACCTTGTCACTCTCCTCAATTTTGGCGGTGAGCATGATGACCGGCGTGTCGGCTTCCTTGCGGTAGGTGCGGATAAAGTCGTAGCCGCCCAGCTCCGGCATCATCAATTCGAGGATGATGAGGTCGGGTTTTTCATAGCGGGCGACGTAGAGGGCTTCACGGCCGTTTCCCGCCTCCACCACGCGATACCCTTCCTGCTCTAAATAAACCCGCAGCATGTCGCGCAGCTTGATTTCATCGTCTACCACCAAAATTGTTTGCGCCATCGCCAAATTCCTCTATTGACTGTTTGCTCGTTCCCACGCTCTGCGTGGGAATGCCGTTTGCAGCGCTCTGCGCTGCGGAAGGGGACGCTGGAGCGTCCCGGTCTTCATTCCACGCAGAGCGTGGAACGAGAGTCTGTGAGGTGTGTCGCACCTGGAGTCCAGTTTATTTTAGCGCACCTGCCGGGTCTGTCATCCTGCATCTGACTTTTAGTTTAGGTTGGAGATGTTCAGGAAATATTAAGAATCAGTGTGGGGAATGTGGGGATTAAAAGCTACATGAGCTCTCAAAACGGTCTACACAAAGCCTACATATTTGCCCGGTACGCTTATATCCACTGGACATCTTCCTCAAGAAGAGTTGGGGCACTGAGTGACACAGATTTTTACGAACCGCGTAAAGAAAGTGTGTGTCAGTGTCCCAATCTTGAGGGGGTTAACTGACGACTTGGAGGTAGCGAAATGCGAAAAAATATGAAGCGGTTGTTCAAATGGCTGTTGGTTTCCGGGGTATTATTTGCCCTGGTTGG
>CAUJGI010000566.1 GCA_963169155.1 Chloroflexota bacterium | reverse complement strand
TCAAGATTTTGTTTCTCTGCTGGAATGGCACGGTTTTGATGAGTCAGAATTAGCCAAAGAAGACCTGGAGATGATCGGCCCGCTGGCGGGTGGTTTTGGCGCTTACCTGGTTAAATAGGACCGAAGCAAACTAATTTTGTGGGGTAGTTTAGGCGAAAATTGCTTCGGTTTAACTGTTCCGCCCATACCCATTACCCCACAAATTCAGTTTGGCGGAACAATAGGATGCCCATTTTTAATAAAACCTGACAAAGCGGAAACAAAGTCACAACCGGCATGAGAGCGAAAATACTCGGAGCGCGGTGTGACTTTGTTTGTTTTTTGCTTCGGAATTGATTATGGAAAACGCAACGTCTGTTTTATCTGATTCGGTGCGACAAGCTTTGTTACTGCTGGTGGCGGCCAACCAGGTGGAGTTGGAGGTGCGCTACCAGCAGGTTTTGCGCGAGCTGCTGTTTAACGGCCGTTCCACCATGCGCCCCAACAGGTTGAAACAGATCGCCGCCGATGAGGTTGAATCCTTCAAACGCTTTTTGGCGGAACCGCAGCCATCGGCAGTGGGGCGTGGGGCGGCACTGCACCAGGCCGGCTTAAGTGAGCAGCCCGTGATGCGCCTGGGGGCGACAACCCGCCATTTTTTGGTGGGTCAGCTGCCCCCGGAGCAACTGCTCCCCGCCCTGGCGCTCATTGATACCTACCAGGAGCAGATCATTCTGGGGTTTGTACAAAGCCTGGAAAAGGCTGTTTTTACCGTACAGGAAAAGTCGCGCCAGGCGTACGAGCGCGTCATGACTCGTGAAAAAGTGTAAGCAAGATGATGAGTAAGGGAACGGCCGTATTGGAAACGTGGCAAGAAACCGTGGTGCAGATCATCAAGGCCAATCGCGCCGAACTACATGACCGCTACTTCCAGGTCATGCGGGAGATGTTGTTTAACCGGCGCACCAATTTGCGCCCCAATATGCTGAAGCGTGTCGCTGCGGATGAAGTAGACAGCCTTAACAGCTTTTATTGCCAGCCAGAGCATCTCGCTGTTGAGCACGGCGTCCAGCTGTTCCAGGCTGGATTGAGCGAGCAGGCAGTTTTACGTTTGGGGCAGGTGACGCGGCAATTTTTCCTTACCCACCTGGCTGAAGCGCGGCTTGCCCCGGTGCTGCTGGCCTACGACTCCTTTCAGGAGGGTGTCATTTCCGGTTTTGTTCAGAGCCAGGCAAAGTCGATCCTCCGGGAGCAGGAGCTGATCCGCAGTGCATTGCAAACGGCCGTTAGCCGCTACATGGTGGAGATTAAAGAAATTGAGGCTATTGCCCAAAAAGCGACCGAGGCCAATGAATTTAAAACCCACTTCATTGCCCGAATGGGGCACGAACTGCGCACCCCGTTGGGTGCCATGTTGGGCATCACCGAAATGCTGCAGGAAGGTGTTTTTGGCTCGCTTACCCCGGAGCAGAAAGATTTAACCCAGCGAATTATTAACAATGCCCAGGTGTTAAAACAGGTTTTTACGGAACTGCTCGACCAGTCTCAGATCGAATCGGGGCAGCTGATTTTGCGAGCAGAACCGTTTTCGCCCCAAGAGCTGGCTGAATCGATCACCTCTAACTACCTGCCGTTGGCCCTCAAAAAAGGGCTGTCGATGCAGGTGAAGGTGGAGGCAAGCCTGCCCACTGAGCTTGTTGGCGACAGGGCCAGAATTGAGCAAATCATCTCTAACCTGGTTACCAATGCCATCAAGTTTACCGAAACTGGCTCCATTACGATTCGTGCCGTCAGGTGGGGTGACGCGCATTGGCGCATCGAGGTGAAGGATACCGGTATTGGCATCGCCCCGGAGCACTTTTCCTACATTTTTGAGGCGTTTCGCCAGGCGGATGAAACGTCCGCGCGCAAGTATGGTGGGGTGGGGTTAGGCCTGGCTATTGTCCAGCAGCTGGTCACGGCCATGAGCGGCAGTGTTGAACTTAAGAGCAAATTTGGGCAGGGCAGTACGTTTATCGTCACGCTGCCGCTGCAGCAGACGCCATAAAAAACGGAGGCTAATCTTGGAAACAAAACCATTGGCAATCATTATTGAAGATGATGCAGACCAAAATTTGGTTTTTACAAAGGCGTTGGACCAGGCTGGCTATCAAACGGAGTCGATCGAAGATGGCCTGACGGCGCAGCAGCGCTTGGGGGAGATAGTGCCCAAAACGATCGTGCTCGATCTGCACATACCCGGCGTGACGGGGGTAAATCTTCTCAGCCAGATTCGCAACGACGCGCGTTTCCAGGACACCTATGTCATCCTGGCCACGGCCGATGGTGCCCTGGCCAGCAGTTTACATGCCCAGGCTGACCTGGTTCTGTTAAAGCCTATCAGCTTTTCTCAGCTGAGCCTGTTGGCCAGCCGTTTCATTTAGCTAATCGCCTGCCTGGTTTGAGTAATCCAGCCCCAGCAGTTCGGCTCCTTCAGAGATGGTGCCCTTGTGGGTCGTCTGGTTGAACGTCACCATGCGTCTGGTCATCCAGGCGATGAGCGGCTTAAGCGGGGAGTGAATGAGCCGCATTTTGAACGCCCCTTCCCAGTAATGCTTGAAATATTGGTTACGCCAGCGCCAGCGGAGGAGTTGGTAATACGGCCGTAACAACCAATGCCCCTGTGACCGTCCCACAAACAAAATATCGTTGATGTCGCACATCACCTGCGCTTCGTCGTCGCTCATCCAGGGGGTATTGCCCCGGTTCAGGTCCATCTCGCACCACCCTTCCTGGTTGGCGGGCGGGATGTAGCCCATTTCCAGTGCCTTGCCCCAGAGCGGCGTGCCGGGGTACGGCATGTAGACACAAACGGAGCAGCGCACCTTGTCGCTCAGCGCGGCCAGCGCTTCGATGGTGGCAAACGTCTCTTTGGTCTCGTGCGGCTGTTCTTCTGGCATGCCCACAATGAAGGAGCAGTTGGCCTCAATGTGCGGCGCGTACTGCACCAGATTGCCGATGCCCCACAAAATTTGCGTTGCGTCCTGGTCCTTGGTCATCCGGTCCAGCACCTCTTGCGAGGCGGATTCCACGCCGATGTTGACCCATTGGCAGCCGGTGTCGTTCATCCACTGCACAAATTCCGGCTTGAGCAGCTGCACCCGCACCTGCCCGCTCCAGGGCATGCCAATTTTTTCCACCAGCCGCTGCATTGGCTTGATCCGGCCGAATAGATAGTCGTCGGCGTAATCAATGGCATCGACTTGATAATTGTCCTTTAGCCACTGGATCTGGTTGAGGATGAAGTCGTCGGAGTGCTGCCGCCAGGTGCGCTTCATCACCACTTCGTTGTAGCAAAAGCCGCAGCGGAAAGGGCAGCCGCGCGAAATGTAGACGGGGATGGCCCGCTGGTACGGCCCGCTGGGGATGAGGTACGCGGTCACATCGTCCAACAGATCCCAGCGCGGAGTGTATTTGTCGAGGTCCTGGATGAACGGCCGTTCCCGCCAAAACATCGGAAAACCATCACCTTCTCGCTTGTACGCCAGCCCCGGCACGGTAGACCAGTCGCGCGGCGGCACGCGCCCTGCCAGCAGCAGGGCAAACTCCTGCGCCGTCTCCTCACCCTCGTTCACAATGACAAAATCGACGTATTCTTCTTTGAGTACCTCCGTGGGCATAATGGTGGCGTGTACGCCGCCCCACACCACGGGAATGTCCAGTTCATGCACCCGCTTGGAGGCGTCGATGGTGGGTTGGAGCTGCGGCCCGGTAATGGTGCTGAAGCCGACGAAAAGCGGCCGTTCCTCGGCCACAAGCGTCACAAAATCTTCCAGGAATTCGGCCGTTTCGTGGAAAATGCGGCAGGTAAAGCCAACCTGCTCCAGTGCGTCCGCCACGTACATAATGCCAAATGGCGGGTACATATCCCGGTGGTTGCGGAAATTGATGAGAAAGATGGTGTCGCTGGCGGCAGAAGGCTGCTGGGGCAGGGAATCAGGGGAAACTTGAACGTCACTTAAAGTTAACATCGATTGGGCCATTCGATTTTTCCTCTTCCACAAGTTGAAATCAGGTGTTGATCGTGCTTCTATCTTACTTGATTTCTGCAAAATAACAGTCTATTCGGGCGAGCTTGATGGTTGCGCTACAATTTTTCTAAATAATTCCCCATAAAACTCAATTCTTCAGACCACAGCTAGGCTTTACAATTTGTTTGGCGAGAATTTACTTCCATCGAGAAGCAAAGGCAACTCACCTCATTCAGCATCCCGACAGGTGTATAACGCTGTTATCAACTGCAACATATTTAGACACAGGCAAAAATTTTGGCGACTTCTTTGCTTGTGTCTTACCTCTGATCCGCAACCCATTTTGTATACCTATAGCTCGTTTACAGAAAGCAGTTTTCATTTTTGTGTTTTGGTCAATAAGTCGTCGGGCAATTAAAACAGGAGGCAGTGTCCATGAGAAGAGTTTCCTTTTGGCTGATTGGTCTGGGGGTTTTTTTAAGTGCGCTAGGCTGGTGGGGATTGCAACCAGCCAACGCGGCCATTAATGATTCGATGGAAACATCCGTTTCCCCTTCTCTCCATCCAAACTACAACCTGGCTTCCGGCACCACCCGGCAGCAAGGCAGCGGTGAGTGCGCTATCTACGCCGTTGATCTGATTGGCGCCTGGGTAGATGGTGGGGCAATGGACGGCCGTTTCCCCTACATTTCTCTTAACAACGAAACGTGTGTCGCTGACTTCACTACAGATGTACTGCCCCTTTTTACTACCGAAGGAGCCTGGTTTGAAGGCTCTCAGGCATGCACTGAGTGCCACTTCGACAACTCAGAGGATTCGCGTCATGAAATGAACCTGGGCAGCTATGGGGGCATCCTGCTTGGGGGTGATGTGTTGTCTGACCCGCCCGGGGTGCCGATTGTGCTGCCGGGTGATTGGGAAAACTCTACGCTGCGCGCACGTTTGCGCAACAACCGCATGCCGCCCGGCTGGGAGTTCGACATCGAAGAAACCAATCGGGATGGCCCCCTGCTGGAACATGATGGCAGCAACATCTATGCCGTGGAATTAATTGGTGCCTGGGTGGATGCTGGTGTGCCGGATGGCACTTTCACCTGGACCGACACCAATGGCAGCGAGCATTCTGGCAGTTTTGAGGTTGACGTCCTGCCGCTGTTTACTACGGAAGATGCCTGGTTTGAAGGTTCCCAGGCGTGCACCGAATGCCATTTTGACAACTCCGAAGATTCGCGGCACGAAATGAATCTGGGCAGTCTCGAAGGGATCTTGCTGGGTGGCGACGTGTTGTCTGACCCGCCAGGAGTACCCATTGTGCTGCCCGGTGACTGGGAGAATTCGACGCTGCGGGCACGATTGCGCAACAACCGCATGCCACCTGGCTGGGAATTTGATATCGAAGAAACCAAGCGGGACGGACCGATAGAGACCGTAGGTACCTTAGCCAGCCCCACCACCGATAGCAGCTGCGAAGTGTATGCCGTAGATCTGATTGGCGCTTGGGTAGATGCGGGTGCCCCCGAACGCGACGTTTTTGAGTTTGTCGACGCCAATGGTGCGGTCTGTGCAGGCACCTTCGCCACCGAGGTGCTGCCGCTGTTCATCACGGAAAACATTTGGTTCGAGGGTTCACAGGCGTGCACGGAATGCCATTTTGATAACTCCGAGGATTCGCGCCACGAAATGAATTTGGGCAGCTACGAAGGTATTTTGTTAGGCGGTGATGTGCTCTCGGACCCTCCAGGCGTCGCGATCATTATTCCCGGAAACTGGAACGATTCCCCACTGCGCGGCCGTTTGCGTGACAACCGCATGCCGCCTGGCTGGGAATTTGATATCGAAGAAACCAATCGGGACGGACCGCTGCTGGAACACGATGGCGGCAACGTCTACGCCGTGGAGCTAATAGGTGCCTGGGTAGAGGCGGGGGCACCGAATGGCGCTTTTACCTGGACCGATACCATTGACAGTGAGCATACCGGCAGTTTTGAGACCGACGTGTTGCCGCTGTTTACTGCGGAAGATGCCTGGTTTGAAGGTTCTCAGGCGTGCACAGAATGCCATTTTGACAACTCTGAAGATTCACGGCACGAAATGAATCTGAGCAGCCACGAAGGCATTCTGCTGGGTGCAGACGTGTTGTCTGATCCGCCAGGGGTGCCGATTGTGCTGCCCGGCGATTGGGAGAATTCCAAGCTGCGGACCCGTTTGCGCAACAACCGGATGCCGCCTGGCTGGGAATTTGACATTGAGGAGACGAATCGAGATGGACCGCTGATCCGGGCGGGGTATCTGACCGGTGGCCTGGAACCCCAACCGGTAAGTGCGGCAACGGCCGTTGTCGAAGCGGTAACTGCTCCTATAGAAACCGTCTCAACCATCGACGAAACCGGCACGTCTCCCATCCAGCCAGAAATACCCCAGGCCACAGTTACCGAGACGGTAACCGAGCCAGCCTACCCACCAATGTTTCTGGCGTTGTTTGGCATGTTGACAGTGGTGTTTGGTGTGGCGATGGGTTTTAGTTCAGCCGTGCAGCTGGGTAAGCCAGAAACGCAAGCCAACCGCACTGACTACGTGCGCAACATCTTTTTCTTGCTATTTGCAGTGCTGGCTGTGTTCTCGGCCGGGCTGGCGGTGCACGCCACGCTGACGGATGTGTTCACCCGCACGACTGTGATTCGGGAAGCAGTGCCGCTGCCCATTACCGCGGTGCCGGAGGTGCCGACCTTACCAGAGGTGCGCCTGGAAGAATGGCAGGCCAAGATTCCACCTGCCTACGCGGCGCTGAGCAATCCGTTGGCCAACGACTCAGCAGCTGTGGCGGCAGGGAAAGCTGTGTACGACGATTACGATTGTTATGCATGTCACGGTGCAAAGCTTGATGGGCAGGGAACCTTTAGTCAAGGACTCAAGCCGCGCCCGGTGAATCTGACAGATCCTTTCCTCATGAATTTGCCCTTCATCACGGATTCTTATCTATTCTGGCGCATCAGTGAGGGGGGCAGCCAGGCTCCATTCTTCTCGGCAATGCCTGCCTGGAAAACATACCTGACGGAGACAGAGCGATGGCAAGTGATTGCCTACATTCGCAGTCAAGTCGCTACGCAGATGTCGGAAAGCGATCAGGCAGCCATTGCCGTGATTGAGCAAGCGGGCTGCTTTGCCTGCCATCGCATCGAAGCGATTGGTCGAGGCGGTAAGATAGGCCCTGGTTGGGACGAGCTGGCCGAGAGTGCCGCGACCCGCATCTCAGGGTTGAGTGGCCCAGAATATATCCGCCAGTCCATTCTAGAGCCACAGAAGTTCACCGTGCCAGGGTTTGAAGACCAGGTGAACACGATGCCTCCAAACTTTGGCGACAAACTTACGGCCGAAGAGATTGATTTGCTGGTCGATTTTCTGGCAAACCTGTCGTTTGATGATGATTAGTTCATTCTGTTGTGGAGTGGTCCGATCTCCCGGATTGGGCCACTCCTTTCTTGCGTGGTTGAGGTGCTATGTGCGTTATTGGGTGCTGTTTTTCGCCGTGATGTCGCTGCTGCTTGGCTGTGCATCTGCGCCGTCGGCACGGTCTGGAGCGA
>CAUJGI010000565.1 GCA_963169155.1 Chloroflexota bacterium | reverse complement strand
GGATTCTACTGCTTCGGGCGCAAAAATTGCCGTTACGATTCTCATGTTTACTCCTTCATAAATGTAGGGCGATTTGGTAAATCGCCGCCCGATTTACCAAATCGGGCTACAAATTTTCAGCCATGGTGGTGCGTACCACACATGTCGTCTCCCTTGAAAATAGGACGCGGATTAACGCTGATGAACGCAGATAAAAATCTGTGAAAATCTGGGTTCATCTGTGTCCCTTTCATTTGTGGTGGTGCGCCCACTCATGATGTCTCTCTTGAAAATAGGCCGCGGACGAACGCGGGTGAAATCTTGTTAATCTGCAAGCGCATCATGCGCCAATCTGCTGATTTTCATTCATGGTGTTGAGCCTGCGCTCATGAAGTTCCTGTGAAAAAAGAGAATCCACAGATGCCGCAGATTCACAGATGAACTTCTCTGCGAAATCTGGGCAATCTGTGGATTGTTATTTTGCTTCGTATAAATCAGGCTGCTCTCTCCCCAGAGATGCTTGCGCTGCTTTTATGGCGCGGTGAATTGGTTTGGTTTGGTCAGGCAGATATCATTGCCGTGGCGGGTCGATGATTGGATTGCAGCACGTAGGCCGCTTCTTGCCGGTTGTTCACGTCCAGCTTCTTCAGGATTTTATGGACGTGGTTTTTTACGGTCCCACATTCAATAAACAGCCGATCGGCAATTTCCTGGTTGGAAAGCCCTTCGGTGATCAGGCCCAAAACTTCTTCTTCCCGAGAGGTTAACTCGTTGAGCTGTACTTCTCTGGCTTCCAGGTAAGCCAGCGGTGTGTCTAAGTTAGCCAGGTGCGCCAGGCGGCCCATCATGGCCGCGGCAACGGAAGGAGAAATGATCGCCTTCTCTTCATTGGCCGCTTGCAGCTTCTCCACCATATCGACGATCGATTCGTCTTGCAGAATATACCCGGCCGCGCCCGCTTCGATGTGGCGCAAAATTACGTCGGGATTGTCGTCCAGGCCAATGATGAGCACTTTAAGTTGGTGGTGGCTCAGGCGAATTTCGTTCATTATGTCGAGTGCCGAAGCATCTTCCAGCTCGGTGCCCATTAAAACCACATTGCCATGTGGCAGAAGAAAGTGAAGTTCCTCAGCTCTGGTAGCACACCCCACAACGTAGACGTCGTCAATATTGTCCAGGGCGGTGCGCAGCGAGTCGCAAACCAGACGAGAGGGATGACCAAGCAAAATTCGGATCATGTTTACTGCTCCTTTTCTTCTTACTCTTATTTCTTTTTGGGTGTTGAGTTGAATCGTGTGTGTTCTTCTTTGCTATTTACTTCTTCTCACACAGAGTGGGTACTGTGTGTAATTGCTTATTGCCCCTAGTATGCCGGATAACGGCCGTTTTCGATATGGGGAATGAACCTACTTTCTTATGGGGGAATTCCCTACCTTTTGGAGTAAAAGGTGCGCTGCGGAACGTAAACCGGCAAAAATCTAGAGAGAAAGACTGCCTTCGTGTGCCGCCCGGATAGCCGGAACGAGCTGACTGGTGGCTTGCTGCTTGACAATATAACCAGAAGCGCCATTGCGCCGGGCTTGCTGAATCAGGGCGGTGCTGTAATGCATGGAGAGCATAATGATTTCAGAAGCAATGCCCCGCTTTTTCATCTCACCGGCTGCACGGATCCCGTCGAGATCAGGCATAGAGACATCCATCACAATAACATCAGGCGATTGTTGTTCGGCCAGTTCAATTGCTTCACGTCCAGAAACGGCCGTTGCCACAATTTCCATATCCGGCTCTCTCCCCACCAATGCCTGGATACTGCGCAGTACTGCTTCATGGTCATCCACTAATAAAACTTTTATGGTTCGCTCCGACATAAATATCTACGGCCAATCTTGAGAGAGTGCAGATGCCTAACCTCTCAGCTGTTTCTGAAAAAACAGGGGCAAGTCGTGGAATGAAACAGAAATCAAATATGAAAGACTGTTTCACTCTAAGCCTTTATTCATTTTGGCACATTACCAAGGGAATTCGTATGGGGGAATACCCTACTTTTGGCTTTCAAAAAGGTGTAGACTGCGCCAGGGCAGTAATTTAGGAGCGGATGGTTACCTATTCATCCAGCATGATAAGCCCACGCCGAATACTTTCGCGAATGAGTGAAGCCAGGTCGTTGACTTCTAGTTTGGTCATCAGGTTGGCCCGGTGTTTTTCCACCGTTTTTACGCTGATGCTCAAGATGTCCGCGATGGCGCTGTTGGTGTGCCCTTCAGACACCAGCTGCAGCACTTCGCGTTCACGAGAGGTGAGGAGATCGACGGCCGTTTCCGCCCGGCTGCCTGGTGGTGAGATTAATAAACTCATCACGGAATCGGAGATGGTGGGGCTGAGAAACAGCTTGCCCTGGCTCACTGAACGCACCGCCAGCATCAACTCTTCCGTGACAGCATCTTTGAGCAGGTAACCCTTGACGCCCCGGCGCAGCAGCTGCTGCACCATCGTTGTGTCGGAATGCATTGAAAGGATGATGATTTGGGTAGGCAAAGACAGGCTCAGGATGCGCTCAGAGGCCTGGGCACCATCCAGCCGGGGCATGGCCAGATCCATCACGACCACATCTGGTTTTTCTCTTTCTGTCATCCGTACGGCTTCTTCGCCGGTGGCGGCTTCCGCCACGACAACAACTTCCCCGCTTTTCTCTAGCAGCATCCGAATACCCTGGCGAACCAGGTTATGATCTTCGGCAATGATAACGCGAATCATTTTTCCTCCGTTGTGAGGGGAATTACGGCCGTTAACCGGCTGCCCATGCCTGGGGATGAATCAATAGAGAGATAGCCGTTGGCCATTTCCAGGCGTTCAACCATTCCCACCAAACCAGTTCCCTCCACTGGCAGATTTAATTCTAAGTTGGGCGGCACAAAACCGGCACCGTTATCCGTAACCCTCACCGTAACCTCATCCAAATTTAGCGATAGATTTACCTGAATTTCGGTAGGTTTGGCATGTTTAATGGCATTGGTCAGCGCCTCCTGGACAAAGCGGTACAGCGCCAGAGCCGATAAATCGGGTAAATCAGGCAGCTCCATGCCGTGATAGACCACCCTGGTGGCGGTATGCGCCTGCAAATCCTGGCACAACCCCTCCAGCGCCGCATCCAGTCCGTACACGTCCAGCCCCGGTGGGCGCAAATTGTGCGACAGCAGCCGCAAGTTGTTAATTGTCTGGTTGGTCAGCTCCAACACGTCATTCAGGCTCTGGCGCACTTCGCCCATCTCGTTTGGAATCATCGAGCGGATGAGGTCCAGACTGATCTTCAGCGAGGTGAGTGCCTGGCCGGATTCGTCATGCAGCTCACGGGCGATGCGGGTACGTTCTTCATCCTGGGCCTCCACCACCCGCCGGGCCATATGACGCAACCGTTCCCGCTGGCGTTCAGCCCGCTCACGGGCGCGCCGCTGCACGGCAAACAGCCGCCCATTTTCAATCGCCATGCCTGCCTGCACGCCCAACACGGTGAGCAGCCGCTCATCGTCGGCCCTGAATACGCCCGGTTTGGTTGACTGCACACTGATTGTACCAATGCGGCGCAGGCGGCTTTCGATGGGCGCAACCAGCAGGGAGCGGGTTTGGATTTTGACATCTATGGGCAGGCGGCGCGGATCGCTTTGTAGATCGGTCACGTTGATCACCCCGCCTTTGGCCAGCACTTCCCCGACGATGCCTTCGCCGGGCTGAATGAAATATTCGTCGTGATCCAGTTCCCGTCCGGTGCTGGCCACCATTTCCAGCACCCCTTTGCGCGGGTGGTGTAGATGGATGGCTGTCCATTCTGCCCTGGTAATAATCTTTTGAATCTGGGTAACGATCAGGTCGGCCAGTTCAGACAGCTCCAAAGTTTCGGTGAGCGCGTTGCTGATGGTGACCAGGGCATCCTGCTCGCTCAGGCGGCGCTGCAGCTGTTCGTATTGGCGCGCGTTGCCAATGGCGATGGCCGTCCAGGCGGCCGCCATTTCCAGCAGGCGCAAATCGTCGTTGGTGAAGGCGTGGGGGTTGCGGTGCGCGGCCTCTAACACACCCACGGAGCGATTGCGCCAGCGCAAGGGCACGGCCATCATGGCCTCGGGCCGGAAACCTGCCTGGTCGGCCAACTGCGGCAATAGGCGACGGACACAATCGTCGCCGGTGAGAAAGAGCGATTGTTTGGTTTGCCAGACTTCCCCGGCAATGCCCGTAGTTGGAGAAACGCGCAGGCCGCGCATATCACGCACGTTGGTGTGATCAAAGGCAACAACTTCCAGCATGCCCGCTTTGTATTGAAAAAGGATAACGGCTTCCGCGCCGATCAACGGCCGTACCGAGGTCAAAACCAGCTGGTAAATCTGTTCCAGGTCCAGCGTGGCGGCAATGGCCTGGCCAATTTCCATGAGCGCCGACAGCTGGCGCACCGAGTGGGCCAGCTTGATTTCCACCTCTTTTAGCTCGGTGATGTCCTGGGCCGTGCCGTGCAGCTTGATGATCTTACCATCCGGGTCATGCAGCGGACGGCCCCGGGCGTGAATGACGCGCACGTCGCCATTCGGACGCACAATGCGATGAAAATAATCAAAGGACCGGCCGTTTTCATAAGCTTCGTTTACTTTGTTTTGGACTTCCGCCCTGTCGTCGGGATGAACGTGATCCAAAAACCCTGTATAAGTCGCCTGGAAGTCGGCACTTTCCAGGCCGTAAATATTATAAAGTTCCGACGACCAGATTACCTCATCGCGCGCCAGATGCCATTCCCAGTGGCCCAGGTGGGCCGTGTGCTGGGCGTCGGCCAGCTGCGCTTCGCTGGCTTGCAGTTGGGCAATCGTCTGGTGGCGCTGCATGGCCAGACCCAACAACGCGCCAACGTGGTTGATGATGGCGGTCATGTCGGGGTCCGGCGCGGTTGATTCTGGGGAGAAAAATTCTAATACGGCCATCACCTGGCCAGAAATCAAAACGGGGAAGGCAAAATAGGCGCGAATTCTGGCGGCGCGTCCGGGCATCTCGCGCACAAACACATTGCTGTCGTGAACATCCAGAATGGAGATAGGTTCCCCGGTGTCCCAAACCATGCCCAGGGTTCCTTCACCAGAGTGAAACTGGGTAGCTTCACTCAATTCGCGGAAAGGCTTAATAGCGGAGGCATCGGCTGTATACCAGATGCGGCTGGAAACCAGCGCGTCGACGGCCGGCGACCAGATGTACACGTGGCCCAGCGGCCAACCCATGAATTGGCAAATGAATGTCAATACGTCGCCATAAGCGGCTTCGATTGATTCATCTTTGGCCACCGCCAACGAAATACTTTGCAGCAGCGTTAGCAGCCGCTGTTCGCGGGTATCAGCGCTGAATTGAGTAGAAAGCTCGCTCTCGCCGGGCATGTTTTCCTTTTTTACTGCTTGTTGTTGACTTTTGTTGCGCGTTGTTGATTCTGGTGTGGGGAAACGGCCGTTTCCCCTACAGGCTTACTTCTATGCCGCACATTATACCCTGATATATTGAAAAACACGGAGGCGCTCTTTAAAGTGGTTGGCGGTAAACATCTGTCAGGAAGGAAATGCATGAGTGGCAACAAAAATAACGCCGCTACGGCCGCATCCGGTCCGGCAAAAAACAGCCGTGAGGCCGTGCACCAACTCGTCGAACAATATGCCCGTCTGGATGAAACGAACGTGGCAACGGCCGAATCCATGCGCGCCGCCTTTTTGAGGGCTATCAAAGACGAGCCCGCCCTTCTCCGGGAAGAGCTTATTTCTGACTTCCTGGCCCAAACCATAGAGCCGGAAGACCTGGCCAGATTGGAGTGGGAATCCCCCCTGCACATGATGGAAGTGGGTGAATCGCTTTACCATTCCCGCTTTAAGGACAGCGAAATAGCCCGGTTGCTCAACCGGCATGCCAGCGTGCTGCTGCACAAAGCCCTGTACCATTATGAAAAAGAGGGGGAAATGGAAAAGATGTTCCGGCTGTTGCGGCTGGCGCCCTCCTACCTGCTGCGGCAGGATGCTGAGCTGGGGCGGCTGCATTACCGGGCCAATTCGTATGAAATCCGGCGCGTGCGTCGCAGCCGTCGTTTTTTATTTGGCTACCTGCTAATCCAGGTGATCCTGGTTCTTGTGCTATTCCCGTATCTGTTTATAAATGCCGAAAACGGCCGTCTGCAACATGAGGTGGAGCAGCTGGCCGATGTGGAGCTGGGCGATGACGGGTACCAGCTGATTTCCTTTTCCGAAGGGGTGTATTGGGCGGTGATTACCGCCAGTTCTATTGGTTATGGCGACGTGACGCCGACAACCACCATTGGGCGCATGATTGCCGGGACACTGGGTACGATGGGGGTCATAACCGTAGGTATTTTAGCCGGGCTGGTTTTGGACTGGATCACACCCCGGCGAATCTTGTAACGCTGCGTCTGGCCAGGGCCATACGGCCGTTATGGTTGTGCCAATCCCCGGTTGAAATTGGTAGGTGATACGGCCGTTTAGCTGCTCGAAATGTACCATTAACCCCAGTAACTCCGGCTCTGGCCCGGCGGCACAGCCGCTTGAACCAGGGGCCTCACCATTGTGTTGAATGGTCAGGCAAGCCCTTCGGTTTTCTGCGTTTAGGCGAAGCAAGCCTGCGGTAGCCTGGCTGTGATTTTGCATCGCCAACAGTGCTGCCTGGGCCAGACGGTACAGGGCGGTGGCAACGGCGGGGGGCAGCTCTGCCACGCTGCTGCCTTCATACC
>CAUJGI010000564.1 GCA_963169155.1 Chloroflexota bacterium | reverse complement strand
GGTTTTGGATGCCCGTACGCTGGTTTCCGACACCGCCCCAGACATCTTCGACACCACCACCATTCTGGCCATCACCGACCAGATCCCGAATGACACCGTATCTTTTGGCCCGGAATTCCCGCTGAATCTGGCCAACAACATTGTTGATGCCCTGATTGAGTTCACCGCTTCCGAAGCGTGTGCGACCTCCATCTGCTCCGATGATTTCTACAGCTGGACCGGCGTAGAGGCAGTCACCGACAGCTTCTATGATCCAGTACGTTCGGCTTTGGATGCTCTGGGCATCACCGAAGAAGATATTCTCGGCGGCTAAACGTTAATCTCTAATTTTAGGAAGCCGGGTGAACAAGCTTGTTCGCCCGGCTTCTTAATTTATTCCCTCGTGTTTCTTGCTTCAAACCTTCAGGGTTTTGCCCCTGTGGGTAAAATAATTCAGTCATTCATACCCATTGGGTCTCACGCTCATGTTAAAAATCAAAAACCTCACAAAAGTTTATGAAGACGGCACGGTGGCCTTAAAAGATGTCAGTTTTGAGGTGCCTGATGGCGAATTTGTGGCCGTCATTGGCCTCAGCGGCTCCGGCAAAAGTACGCTGCTGCGCTGCATCAATCGGCTGATCGAACCCACTTCCGGCGAAATTTGGTGGAATGGCATTGAGCTGTCGGGGGTCTCTGGCGAGGAACTGCGCCGGGCACGCCGCCAGATTGGCATGATTTTTCAGCATTTCAACCTGGTCAACCGCTCCTCGGTGCTGACCAATGTGCTGAGCGGCCGTTTGGGGTACGTCAATCCGATTGCCAGTGTGTTGGGCCGTTTTCCCCAGGAAGATATCAAGCGCGCCCATGCCAGCCTGGCCCGGGTGGGCATTGGCGACAAGGCAGAAAACCGCGCCGACGAGCTGAGCGGTGGTCAGCGGCAGCGGGTGGGCATCGCCCGTGCCTTGATGCAGGAACCGAAGATGATTCTGGCCGATGAGCCGGTTGCCAGCCTGGACCCGGCCCTGGCCCACAGCATCATGCGCCATTTGCAGCAGATCAACAAAGAAGACAAGATTACGGTGTTGTGCAGCCTGCATTTTCTGGACCTGGTGCAGCAGTACAGCACGCGGGCCATTGCCCTGAACCAGGGCCAACTGGTCTTCGACGGCACGCCGAAAGAAATTAATGACGAGAAGTTCATTGAAATTTACGGCCGTGAAGCTGAGAGAATCGGTTAACAGTAATCGGTAATCGGTGAACGGTAAGACCGATGACGGATAATGGATTACCGATCACAAACTCCAAAGAGCGCCCATGAAAAATGAGAATAAAAACGGCCGTTTCCCCCGTTGGCTCAAAACGGCCGTTGTCATCCTGGTCATATTTTTGCTGTACGCCTACGGCCTGCAAGTTACCCGGGTGAACCTGGAAGAACCGCTCGAACCGCAGCGGCAAGAAAACCTGGTTAGCCTCATCCGCAGCTTTGCCCGGCCCGATATTTTTGCCTACGAGACGGAAACGCGGCGTACGGCCGTTTCCCTGCGCATGCCCTGCCCGGAAACAGTCCGCGGCTCCCAGGTCTCCATCGAAGGACGAGAGCTGCTGATGGTGCCTAACTGCGCCACCACCACCCAGGACCCCATCACCATCACCGGCAGCGGCTTTTTGCCCAATGCCGAAATCCTGGTGGCCTGGACCCCCATCGGCACAAACTCCACACGGCGCGTGGCCGATTTTAAGGCCAGCGAAACCGGCGAACTGGCCGTGACCTTTACCATGCCCGACATTCGCCCCAGCGAAGAACCTCAAACGCTGGAAGTGGTGGAAGTGGTTGACCGCACCATTGTGGGGCTGAGCGCCACCACTTATGAAGCGCTGGACAAAATTGTTGAGACGATTCTGATGGCCTTGATGGCTTCAACCATTGGCACGCTGATCTCCATCCCGCTCTCCTTTGTGGCGGCGCGTAACTTGATGCAAAACGTAAAAGCGCCGCTGGCCAGCATCATGTCTGGCCTGATTTTGCTGCCGATTTTGGGCGGTGGGGCGTACTGGCTGGGCCAGCTGCTGGTAGGGCCGCTGCTCAGCCCGGAGGCCACTCTGCTGCCTGGTTTACAAGACAGTCTGACCGCGCTGGGTTTTGTGGGCAACTTCATTTTTGTGCTCATTGAGCTGTTTTTCTTACTGCTGCCCCTGACGCTTGGGCTGATTGGGGCCGTATTTGCCAATCTGGTTGGCAGCCGCTTCGGTGAACAGGCAACGATGCGCCTGCCCGAAGGCACGCTGCGCATCTTAAACTTTGTGACGACGGTGGTGGGAACGGCCGTTCTCTTCATCTTAATCGCCTATGGTGTGGTGTGGCTGAATGTGCTGGGCATCCGCGAATTTGTGCCTGAATCATTCTGGGTCCAGGCGGGCATCTACCTCTGGCCAGGATTGGGCCTGGGGCTGCTGGCGGCGCTGTGGACCCTGCGCGCCCCGGCAAAATATCATTACCCCGTTGGCCTGGTCATCTACAACACAACCCGCACCATCTTTAACGCCGTACGCTCCATCGAACCGCTGATGATGGGCTTCGTTTTTGTGGTGTGGGTGGGGCTGGGACCTTTTGCCGGCATCATGGCCCTGACGCTGCACTCGATGGCCGACCTGGGCAAGCTGTTCTCCGAAGAGGTGGAAAATATTGATGAGGGGCCGGTGGAAGCCATCACCGCAACTGGGGCCAGCCAGCTCCAGCGCATTGTCTACGCCGTGGTGCCCCAGGTAACACCGCATTACATCGCCTACATCTTCTATCGCTGGGATATTAACGTGCGTATGTCCACCATCATCGGTTTTGTCGGCGGTGGCGGCATTGGTTTTGTGCTGCAGCGCAACATCAACCAGATTTTGTACACCCGGGCCAGCGTGATGGTGATTGCCATCGCCATTGTGGTGATTGTGCTGGACAACATCAGCGCCCGCGTGCGCAGCCGAATTATTTAGGGTAATTAGGTAGTTAGTAATTGAGTAATTTGGCAGCCGTGCTGCCTCCCAATTACTCAATTACTGAATTACTCAATTACAAATCCGAAGGATTTGCATGACGACGTTTAAACGAGAAGAAAAATCACCGGCCAGACAGGCGCTGCAAACTTTTTTGGCGTTTGTGGTGCTGTTTTTGCTTTACGCCATCGCCGTCCAGGTAACGGAAATCGATCTGGGCACGCTGCAATCGGAAAACCGGCAGACCCAGCTGGTAAACGTGCTGCGCTTCCTGGCCGACCCGGACATCACCAATCCAGACATCATCGATCCGCTGTTTGTTGAGGAAACGGAACCGTTTAACCTGACGGAAGTAAGCCTCAACACGTTGAACCTGATCGTCGAGACAATTTTTATGGCGCTGCTGGCCACCACCATCGGCACGCTGCTGGCGATACCGGTTTCCTTTTTAGCGGCGCGCAACCTCATGCTGGAGGTAACCTCGCCGCTGGCCAGCTTTATGCTGGGGCTGGCACTCCTGCCGGTGGGCGGCGGGCTGGGCTGGCTGGGGGCCAGCCAGATGGTGGCCTTTGCCACCAACTTCAACCAGGAGCAATTCACAGCCCTGGTGATGCTGCTGGCGGCTGGAGGTGTTGGCTGGGCCATCCTTCGGTTTGGTGCACCGATCGTTAGTGAAACACAACGGCCGTCTAACGAAACGGCCGTGGCCATCGTCAAAGTTGTCTTCCTGATTCTGCTCACCCTGTTTGGCCTGGCGCTTCTGGTAGCCCTGGGGCAGGCGGCCGGAACCTGGCTGACCGACGCCTTAACTACCCTGGCCTTCCCCGTGGGCAGCTTCTCGGTGAACTTCAGCTTTGTGGGCAACTTCTTCAAGATTGCCGCTGACTTTCTCAGCCTGGTCCTGCCTGCCTTTACGGCGCTGCTGGCCGGGTTTGTCGCCATGCTAATCGGCAGCCGCTACGGCCAGGAAGCGGTTCTGCGCCTCAGCGGAACCCCCGTGCGCCTGCTGACGGCCGTTTGCACCTTTGTGGGTACGGCCGTTCTCGTTTTCGGTACGGGCGTTGTTTTGAACTGGCTGTACCAGTTCGACAATCCGGCCAACTGGACCTGGATTCCGGGGCTGATTTTGGGTGGACTCGCCGCCGTGGGTTCGCTGTTTCTGGCGCCGAAACGGCCGTTTGGCATCGGCTTTGCCATCTACACCATCGCCCGCGGCATCTTCAACACCCTGCGCTCCATCGAGCCGCTCATCATGGCCATTGTGTTTGTGGTGTGGGTGGGGCTGGGGCCGTTTGCGGGCGTCATGGCCCTGACGCTGCACACCATCGCCGCCCTGGGCAAGCTGTTCTCCGAGCAAATCGAAGGCATCGACGAAGGGCCGATTGAAGCGATCAACGCCACCGGGGCCAATCGGCTGCAAATGATTGTTTTTGCCGTCATTCCCCAGATTATCCCGCCGTACATCGCCTACACGCTCTACCGCTGGGACATCAACGTGCGT
>CAUJGI010000563.1 GCA_963169155.1 Chloroflexota bacterium | reverse complement strand
AGCAGTTTTCAGAAGATCCATAACAATTCTAACGATGTGGCAGGCAGATCAATGGGTTGTTTCCAGGTTTGCCGCCACACGCTCCAAAAGAAGAATAGCACCAATGCCTGCCAGCATCAAAACGGCCGCAATGCCAAACTGGAGCAACCCTTCGCTGCTGCTAATATTGGGCCAGACGTTGGCCTCCTGAATGACCAGGCGCTGGCCCTCGCTGTCCAGGACAAATTGCCCGGTGGCATCACGCAGCCAGTCCAGATCCATTTTCCACGGCCAGATTTTGCGCAGACTGCCGACCATCAGGCCAATGAGCAGTGAGACGGTGAGATCGTGGTATTGCTTAAACAGCCAGCCCAGGATTTGGGCAAAGCTTACCAGGCCAACGACAGCCCCAATTGCCACCAGGATGAGGGGAACGGCCGCATTTAAATCGCCCGCCCGTAAATCATTCACCGAACCCAAGACATATTGGTACTTGCCCAGCAAAACCAGCAAAAACGCGCCAGAGATGCCCGGTAAGATGAGGGCGCAGCTGGCCACCGCGCCGCTGATGATCAGAAACCACCAATCGTTGGGGGTTTGCACAGGCACCAGGCCAACCATCAGATAAGCGCCAACGGCCCCAAGCATCAGGGCAATGACCAACTGAGCTGACCAGCGTTTCACCCGCTTGCTCACCACGAACACCGAGGCCAGCACCAGACCAAAGAAAAAGCTCCATAAAAAGACTGGTTGGTTAATCAGCAAGGATTCCAGTGTGTGAGAGAGGGTGATGATGGCAACAAAAATGCCCGTCGCCACTGCGAGCAAAAATTCCCAATTGAGAATTTTCAGAATGTCTTTGATCCGGAATTTGAAAACAGCTTCAAGAAAGTGAGGGCGACCCAGGGTGCGAATGGCGTCGATCAATTCTTCATAAATGCCCAGGATGAAGGCCATGGTACCGCCGGAAACGCCGGGCACAATATCGGCTGCACCCATGCAGATGCCGCGGGCAACAATGCCTAAATATTCGGGGATAGTGCGCTGTTTTTTGGGGGAAACGGCCGTTTCCTCAATGGTTGTTTTCTGCATATTCCTCTCTCAGATAGTCGTTTTTGGTTACGCAAACGCGGAATTATAACACAGCTCTTCCAGACAACGAGAGCCGCCTTAACTGAACCACTTCCGACTTACCATCTACGTTTCGATTCTGGGAAAATGCAAAAACTCCCTAAAAAGAGGAGAGCTCCGGGGGAGGGGGTCCCGGAGCTCTTGATAAAAGGAGAAAAAGTTGTGTGTCCTTGCGTGCTTTTTATTATACGGATTGCCCGATCTTGGTAAATGGGACAATCGCACTAGGACAACAGTAATCGGTAATCCGTGAACGGTAAACGGTAATCCGTTGATATTACTCACCACCGATAACCGGTTACGGATAACCAATTACCGTTCACCGCCTACTTGCGGAACAGCTCCCGGACGATGATTTCCCGCTGGATCTGGCTGGTGCCCTCGTAGATCTGGTAAATCTTGGCGTCGCGCATCAGCTTTTCGACGGGGTATTCGGACATGTAGCCGTAGCCGCCAAAAACCTGCACGGCGTCGGTGGCGATCTTCATCGCTTTATCGGCGGCATAGGCCTTGCCAAAGGCGGAGTAGAGCGTGTTGCTCAGCCCATTATCAACTGCCCAAGCGGATTTCCAGACCAGCAGGCGGGCGGCTTCCACTTCCATCGCCATGTCGGCAATCATGTGGCCGATGACCTGGTGTTTCCAGATCGGCTGACCTTTCACGACGCGTTCCTTGGCGTAGCGGATGGCTTCATCCAAAGCGCGTTGGGCCACACCCACGGCCCCGGCCGAGGTGGGCGGGCGGCTGCGGTCGAACACCTTCATGGCGATGAGGAACCCTTTGCCTTCTTCGCCCAGCCGGTGGCTGGCGGGCACCTTCACGTTGTCGAAGACGAGTTCGGCCGTGTCGGAGGCATGCTGGCCCATCTTGTTAAACGGCTGGCCCACGCTGACGCCTTCCCAGTCACGCTCGACCACAAAGCAGCTCATGCCGTTGTAGCGCTGCGCGATGTCCGTATAGGCAAAAACGGTGAAGAAGTTAGCCACGGTCGCGCCGGTGATGAACGTTTTGGAGCCGTTAAGGATGTAATGGTCGCCTTCTTTGCGGGCGGTGGTTTTGATGCCCGCCACGTCGGAACCGGCTTCGGGCTCGGTGAGGCCGTAGCTGGCCATCTTCCCATCGACCAAACGGCCGCAGTATTCCTTCTTCTGCGCTTCGCTCCCGGCGATAAGCACGGGCAGAATGGCCAGGCCGTTGACGCCCATCGCGGTGCTCATGCCGGAGCAGCCCCAGGCCAGCTCTTCGGCCACCATGCACTCTTCAAACAGGCTCAGGCCAAGACCGCCGTATTCCTCGGGCACATTAAGCGTGGTGAGGCCAAGCGCCTGCGCTTTTTTGATAACGGGCCAGGGGTATTCGTGGGTCTGGTCGTAATGTTCGGCAACGGGAGCCATTTCGTTACGGGCGAAATCGCGGGCCAGCTGCTGGATCATTTTTTGTTCATCGTTGAGGGCGAAGTTGACTGTGCTGCTCATGGGTTAGCTCCTTTATGTTGTGAAGGCGCGGCGGCGCTGAATATTTTTGCCGCGGATTGCGCGGATTTTTAGGATTTTTGGTTAGGCGGCGGCGTCCGGGTCTGTTTCAGGTTCTTCAAGTTCAGGATCGGTGGTGGGTTCTGGTTCCGCCATTTCTTCCGGTTCCGGCCGGGCAGAAATGGGCGGTTCGGCTGGGGCGGTCTGGATGGCATCCGGGTTTTCGGCCCTGGTGAGGTCGATGGTCATGACGCCGTCTTCGCTGCCGGTGTCGATGACGGCCCCGCGCGGGATGGTGCCATTTTTCTCGATGGGGCCTTCGACAAAAACGCGGGAGAGGGCAAAGCCGGTGATGTTGCCCTGTTCACCCAGAATGATGTCGCCGATGGTGGCGACCTTGGTCCCGCCGGGGGTATCCACTTCTCGCTTGCTGAGCTTGCTGAGGCGCAGCCAGGCGACCGATTCGGGCAGGTTGTTCTCTTCGGTGATGATCTCGCTGTTGCGTACCAGGATGGCGTCGATGCCGAAGACAACAACATCGGCCCGGGTGATAAGGAAATGTTTCCGCTTGATGAGCCCTTCGGAGCCGAGGTAGATGCCGGTGATGGCGGTGAGGTCGCTGTTGATGTAGATATCTTTGGCATTGCCGAGGGAACGGCCGTCCGTCACGCTAATGATCTGTTTGCCGACTAAATCTTTGCCTAAACGCATGGTGTTTGCCCCTTCCTTTTTTGAGTTTGCCAGTTTGCGAGTCTGCCAGTTTGCCAGTTAAAGGGAGTGAAAGATGACTCGCAAACTCGCCACTGGTAAACTTTTCATGACGCATTGCGTCTTAAGAAATTATAGTGCGAGACGGGAGTTAGGTAAAGTGGGGATTTTTGTGGGGGAAACGGCCGTTTTGCAGATGCGATTTTTTGCTTTACCATACGCTTGAAAGTTGTTGTTAGACCAAAAGAACGGGTCTTTCGGATTTGGTGGGTTCAACCTGTTTTTCGCACCGAATTGACGCGAATTTACACGAAAATTAGCGTCAATTCGGTGCGAACCCCATGAAATTTTAAAGAGCCAAAAGAAGCTATCACAGTATGAGCGACCCTAGCAATAGTTCTGATCATGATTTAGTGGTACGAACGTTTGTTTATCAACAGTTTGTGCAGACAGCGCGCCCGCCGTCCGTGGCGGAAACGGCCGTCCAGTTTAACCTGTCCGAAACAGAGGCCAGAAGCTGCTACCAACGCCTGCACGACAACCATTTTTTCTTCCTGGAGCCGGGCACCACGTCGGTTCTCATGGCCAATCCCTTTTCGGCCATTCCGACAAAGTTCCAGGTTCAGGTGGGGGCGATGGCGTACTGGGCCAACTGCGCCTGGGACATGCTGGGCATTCCGGCGGCGCTGCACCAGGATGCGGTGATTGAGGCAAAATATGAGGATGGGGGGGGAAC
>CAUJGI010000562.1 GCA_963169155.1 Chloroflexota bacterium | reverse complement strand
TTTCTTGTTCCTGGACGCCTATCCGCTCACCCCCAACGGCAAGGTTGACCGCAAAGCCCTGCCCAACCCCGACGGGGCGGCGGCCCTGGCGGCCACCAGAGAATTCACCGCGCCGCGCAGCCCCATCGAAGAGCGGCTGGCGGAAATCTGGAAAACGCTGCTCAAGGTGCCCCGCGTGGGCGTGCATGACAACTTTTTTGAGCTGGGCGGCGACTCGATTCTGGCGGTGCGTTTTATCGCCAAGGCTCGGGAAAATGGTTTTAGCTTCCGCCCCAACCAGCTGTTCCAAAACCAGACGGTGGCCGACCTGGCGCTGCTGGCCGATACGCAGCGGCCGTTTCCGCTAACGGCCGTTCAACAACAGCTCCACGCCACCGACGCTGAACCCATGGTACTCCAGCTGCAAGTCAAAGAATCGGTAGACGGCGAACGGCTGAACCGGGCACTGGACCTGTTACAGCAATTACACAATCTCAAAGTGGGCTTTACATCAGACACGGCGGGTATCTGGCAGCAGCAGGCGGTCGAAACGCCGATGACCCGACTGCTCAACACGGAAAATCTTATCCAGCTAACCGCCAAAGCCGAACAGGCGGAGGCGCTGCAAACGGCCGTCACCACCCTGAAACAGCGCCTGGGCCGCCACACGCCGCCGCACATCGCCGCCACGCTGCTCCAGCTGCCGCAGCAAGAAATGCTGCTGCTGGCCGCCTCACCGCTGGTGCTGGACCGCGCCGCCGTGCCGCACCTGCTGCAAGCCCTGGCTTACGCCTACCAGCATGGCCAGCTGCCCACCTGGCCCCAAACCACCTGGCAGGAATGGCTGGCCATCGAACCAGCCGCGCCAGATCGCGCCTACTGGCAGGAGATGGCCGCGCAAATTGCCCCCCTGCCCGCCGAACCGGTGGATGTGGCCAGCCCGCCCGCCAAACCGCTGGTCCGGTTGCGGCTGCCCGCAGCTAAAACGGCCGAATTAACCCACGTCCAGTCCAGCTACAACATGAGCCTGGAAGAAGTGGTAGTCACGGCCGTTGCCCAAACCCTCACCCACTGGCAAAAATGCGACCACCTCTGGGTTAATACGGCCCAGTACCACCGGGGAGCGGCCGTCGGCGGAGTGAACACCCGCCAGACCATTGGCCAGCTGCAAACCAACCCGCCGCTGCACCTGCACGCACCCACCGCCAGCGACGCCGCTGCCTGGTTACAGCAAACCAAAGCCGACGTCCGTCACCTGCCCAGCATGACCCATCATGACGGCACGGCCTGGCCGGGAACGCCGCTGGTGAGTTTTGTCTGGCAGCCGGAGATAACGGCCGTAACTCCATTCACTCCTCTAAGCCTGCTCGCCCCGCACGGCATGACCACGCCGCTTACCATCGTGGCCGGGCAAATTGGCGACCAGCTGCATGTGGATTGGTTCTACGACCCGGTACGCTTCCGTCACACCACCATTGTGGCCCTGAGCCAGCAGTGGCAGCGCCACCTGGACCAGCTCATCGCCCACACCACGGAGCTAAAGGAGCGCCAGCTAGCCCCGGCCGATTTCCCGGAAGCCCAGCTGGATCAGGCGCAGCTGAACCAATTCTTGAGCAAATTAGGACAGAAGAAACGATCATGAATCCCGAAAATATTCAAGACCTGTATACTCTCACCGCCACCCAGCGCGCCATTTTGTTCCACACATTGTTTGCGCCGGAAACTGGCGTTTACGTGGAACAAAGCGCCTTTGAAATGGATGACCTGGACGTGCCCGGCTACATCCAGGCGTGGCAGCACCTGATGCAGCGCCACGAAGCGTTCCGCACTGGCTTCTTCTGGGAAGAAGCCGATGAACCACTGCAAACCGTGGTGCGTACGGTGGATTTGCCGCTCACCCAGCTCGACTGGCGTGACGTGAGCGAGGCGCAGCAAATGGCCCAGCTACAAGCGCTGATGGCGGCAGAACGGCAGAGAGGGTTTGATTTGTCCGAACCGCCGCTGCTGCGATTGTATGTAATTCAAACGGCCGTTAACCGCCACATCGTCCTGGTCAACCACCACCACATTTTGTTTGATGGCTGGTCCAACGTGGTGGTGCACATGGAAATTCGCGCCCTGTACGACGCCTTCCGCCGGGGCGCAACGGCCGATTTGCCCGCCCCCACCCCGTTCCGCGAATACATCGCCTGGCTGCGCCGCCAGGATGAAAGCCAGGCCAAGGCGTACTGGCAGTCGTATTTGGGCGGCTTTGTCGAAGCCACGCCCATCCCCGTGGGCAGCGGACTGTCCCAGAGTGTGTACGGGGCGGTCACCGCCTACGCCGAAGAAAAAGTGACGCTGCCCGCCGACGTGTGGGCTGGCGTGCAGGCACTGCTGGCCCGCGAGAACATTACTTACAACAACTTCATGCACGCCGTGTGGGGCATTTTGCTCAACCGCTACAGCGGCGAAAATGATTTGGTATTTGGCACGGTGGTACACGGCCGTCCCACCGAACTGCCCCAGTTTGACCGCATGGTAGGGTTGTTCATCAACGTGCTGCCGGTGCGCTTGCAGTTCAGCAAAGAAGAGCTGGTGCTTACCTGGCTCAAACACAGCCATGAGGGCTTTGTCGCCCAAACCCAGTTCAGCCACATCTCGCTGGAGCAAATTCAGCAGTGGAACAGCTTCCCGCGCGAGCGAAATCTGTTCCATTCGCTTTTCATCAACAACAACCCGGCCACGGAAAATGTTGGGACAGCGCCATCGGACACGCGCTCCCTGTTTGTGCAGGAGAAAACCAACTACCCACTCAACTTCTACCTCAAGATCAAAGAAGTGCTGCAAATTTCGTATGATCCGACGCTGTTTACGGCCGTTGCCATCCAGCGCATGCTCGCCCACGTGGTGCAAATTGTGCAAAACATCGTAGCCAACCCGACGCAGCGCATGGCTGACCTGACGATTTTGCCTGCGGCAGAGCGCCAGCTGCTGGAATCATGGAACAATCCAGCACCAGCCGCGGCCACCGGTTCGCTGGTGGCCGACTTTGCCGCCCGCGTGGCCCAATCGCCCCAGGCCGTGGCCGTCATCGACCCGGAGGCGGGACCGCTGACCTACGCCGAACTCGACGCACGGTCCAACCGGCTGGCACACCATTTGCGCGAGATGGGTCTGGCCAACGGCCGTATCGGCCTGCACCTGCCCCGCTCCCTCGATTTTCCCGTGGGCTTTTGGGCCATTCTCAGGAGCGGCAACACCTACGTGCCGCTGGACCCCACGCTGCCGGAGCAGCGCCTGGCCTTCATGGTTGCCGACGCCGGGCTGGATGCCATCCTCACCCATTCCACGCTGCAAGCGGGGCTGCCCGCCGCCGTGTCGCAGCTGTGCATCGACCAGTTGGCGCTGGCCGATAGGCCAACCGTAAACGAACCACCGGCAGAAACGGCCTTAATCCTCTACACATCTGGCTCAACGGGGCAGCCTAAGGGGGTACGCCTGCCGCACAGCGCCCTGCACAGCTATGTGCAGACGGCCGTCGCCCACTTCCGCCTCACCGCCCGCGACAAAGTGCTGCAATTTGCCTCTATCGGCTTCGACACTTCGCTGGAAGAGCTGTGTCCCGCCCACCTGGCCGGGGCCACCCTGGTACTGCGCACCGATGACAGCCTCAGTTCTGTCCAGACGTTTTTTGCCTTTTGCCAGGAGCACCAGATCACGGTGCTCGATTTGCCCACCGCATTCTGGCATACGCTTGCCATTGAAATGCGGCGCGACGCCAACCTGCACCTGCCCGCCAGCGTGCACACCATCATCATTGGCGGTGAGCGGGCTGCGCCGGAGCACCTGGCCACCTGGCAGCAGGTGGCCCCCAGCCACGTGACGCTGTGGAACACCTACGGCCCCACTGAAACGACCATCGTGGCCGTGGCCTGCCCGATTGCCGGGCCATTGGCCGTGGCTGAAGCCTCCCTGGCCCCGATTGGCCGCCCGGTGGCCTCGGCGCGGGTGACCGTGGTGGACCAATACGACCAGCTCGCGCCGATTGGCGCGCCCGGCGAACTGTTGATTGGCGGCCCGCAGCTGGCCCTGGGCTACGTGGGGCTGGAGGCGGAAACGCAGGCCCGGTTTATCGCCGATCCGTTTGCCGCGGGCGAGCGTGTCTACCGCACGGGCGACCGGGTGCGCTTTTTGGAAGACGGCATTTTGCAGTTTGTGGGCCGCACCGACCGGCAGATCAAGCTGCGCGGCCATCGCATCGAGCCAGACGCCATCGAGCACGTGCTGAACCAGCACCCGGACGTGGCCGATACGGCCGTTACCACCCGCCCCGATGCGCAAAACAACCCGCAAATTATTGCGTATGTCATTCCGCGCAACGGCCGTACCCCCGACAAACAAACGTTAACCTCGCACCTGCGTCAGCAGCTGCCTGTTTACATGATCCCAACGGCGTTTGTCACCGTGGACGCTTTTCCCAAAACCACCCACGGCAAAATCGACTACCGCGCCCTGCCTGCACCCGCGTTCCAGGCCGAAGACGCGGCCAAATACGCCGCACCGCGTACGCCCATCGAGGAAACGCTGGCCGAGCTGTTTGGCGAATTGACCCACGCCCCCAAAATTGGGCTGTATGACAACTTCTTCCAGCTGGGCGGCCACTCGCTGCTCATCACCCAGCTGGCTTCCCGCATCCACTCCACGTTTGAGGTGGAGCTTTCCCTGCGCGCCCTGTTTGACAATCCCACGGTGATCGACATGGCTATTTTGATTGAAGAGCGCATGCTGGAGAAACTCGAAGCGCTGGACGAAGAAGAAGTTGAGTTGATGTTGTAAATTTTGGCTCTTTAGCAACTCAAAAGGTTGACAGACCGTGATGCGTGAAACGTGACTTACTCCGGTCACGTTTCACGCATCACGTTTCACGCCTAACCCCACGAGATCCTGAAGACCGTAAAATTTCAAGGTACACATAAATGGATTTGACTCAGTTCACTTACTGGCAACAACATCTGCAAAATGCCCCGGCAATGCTTACCCTGGCCACCGACAAACAGCGGCGGGCCGTGAGCGCAGCACAGACGGCGATTTTGACCACCAGCCTGTCACCAGCGGCGCTGGCTGTTTTACCCGACGGGGAGGCAACGGCCGTAAACCACCT
>CAUJGI010000561.1 GCA_963169155.1 Chloroflexota bacterium | reverse complement strand
AGCCGGTGGTGCCGATGGCCGCCACCAGGGCCATGAGCACCACCACGTCCCGGTAGGCGTGTAGGCTCAACTGCTGCCAATGGCGCAGCGGCAAAATGATGCAGCCCACGGTGATGAGCGCCATGCCCAGCAACCCCAGTGGGCCAATCTGGCCGCCGTTGCCCCACCGCAGGCTGATGGCGGCGACAAACAGCACGGGCAGGGCGCGGGCCAGCGGGTAGGCCAGGGAGATGTCGCCGCGCCGGTAGGCCCCGGCCAGGCCGAAGAAGTACACCATTTGGGCGATGCCCGTGGCCAGGACGAGTGTCCAAACGGCCGTTGGCACCAACCCCAGCACCTCACGATGAATGATCAGGATGGGCGAGATGGTGAGGGCGGCAAAAACGGCCGTCACAAAGAAAAAGGCCAGCGACGGGCTGCGCCGCTGGCTGATAAAGTTCCAGCCAGCGTGCATAAACGCCGAGGTGATGATTAAAAGGGCGGCGATGAGACTCATAAGGTGGGTGATTATAACGGGGATGTGGCGGGTGAGAAACGGCCGTTGTAACTGCCAACCGCTAACTTCTTCGGACTCGGTAGGTATTGTCGCGGAGCAAGATGACAGTATCTTTGATGGATTCTATTAAAGAGTGAGCCACAATCCATTCAAGCCGGGCTAAAATGGCGGCACGGTTCGGTTGTTTTAAGGCAATGACAATAATGCCGTAATGATTGGGATAGGTCAGGGGAATGGTGTGGTAAAAATCTCTGTCCGTTGTCAGCAAAACAGCTTCATTTTGCTGTGCAAGTTCAAATAAACGAAAATCTTCAACTCCTTGTAACTGCGTTCCGCGTACGTCGATGACCTGATGCCCTAAATTAAGCAGCAGACTTTCGGCGGTCTTCGGAAAGTTTTCGTCAAGGAGGAAGTTCATGCACGATTCAGTTGATAGGGAATATCTTCAAATTGGCTTAGCTCGCTAGCAAAAGCTAAAGCTGCCGCAATATCTTCGCGGTCGATATTGGGATAATCTTCGAGAATCATCTCCATCGTGTCTCCGGCAGCCAGAGCCCCGAGAATGGTAGAGACCATTACCCTTGTTCCCTTAATAACTGGTTTGCCATGACAAATCATGGGATTTAGTTCAATTCTTTCATGCATCAGCAAAAATTCCTTGTGCCCTCTCCCTAATCGGACCTGGTTCTCTGTAATCGCTGGGGATCAACTTTTACTGTGGCTCATTATACCAGATTGCCTCATAGATTTGACGGTTCATATTTTAAAGGGTTCAGAGCAGTTGTTTTTCGAATGGAGATTGGCCTCCTCTCGCTTATCATCAGGCGCTATGTTAGAATCGCCACCGTGATGAAGCTGGATTATCTGGTGATTGGGCATGTGACGCGGGACGTGACGCCAGCGGGCAACCTGGTGGGCGGCACGGCTGCGTACTCCGGGCGGGTGGCGCAGGCGTTGGGCAGCCACACGGCCGTTCTCACCCGCTGCCAACCCGGGTACGAAGGGCTGTCCGCCCTGGCCGATCTCGCAGTCGAAGTGGTGTCCTCGGCCCACACGACCACGTTTGAGAACAGTTATGGACCCGACGGCCGTACCCAACGCATCGACACCGTAGCCGACACCATTGGCCCAGAACATCTACCAGTTGGTTGGGCGGAAACGGCCGTGGCACACCTGGCCCCCGTCGCTAATGAAGTGGACCCGGCGCTCATCACCTGCTTCCCGCACAGCCTCATCGGGCTGACGCCGCAGGGCTGGCTGCGCCGCTGGACCGCCGACCGTCGCGTCTATGGTCGCGACTGGCCGGAGGCGGAACGCTATTTGCCATTGGCCGATGTGGTCATCTTGAGCGAAGAAGATTTGCTCGACGCGGCGATGCTGCCACGCTACCGTCAGCTGGCCAAACTGCTGATCATGACGGAAAACGTGCGCGGCTGCACCGTTTTTGCCGGGGATGCGGCGCACCAGATTCCTGCACCCCAGGTGGCGCAGATCGAGCCCACTGGTGCGGGTGATGTTTTTGCCGCCGCGTTTTTGACCCGGTATGCGCAGAACGGCCGTAATCCCTGGCAGGCGGCCGAATTTGCCAACCTGGTCGCTGCCCAATCAGTCACCCAGGTTGGCCTCGATGCCAAAGTTAGCTTTATTCGGCAGACAATCCAGGAACAGAAAAATTATTTACCTGCTTGACATAAGCGGGCATCAAGTGGACCTTCGATCAAAGATTTCGCAGATTGAGAAGATTTTTTCATCTGCGAAATCTGCGAAATCTTTGATTCTTTTTCTTGTTTGAACAATAGATGTTCAATTGCAAGGTGCTAATGACTGCAAAAATTTACGCAATTGCCAATCAAAAAGGGGGCGTGGGGAAAACCACCAGCGTGATTAACCTCTGCGCCTTCCTGGCTTCCAGCGGGCGGCGGGTGCTGATGGTGGACATGGACCCGCAGGCCAACGCCACCTCCGGTTTGGGCTTCAACAAGTATGAGTTGAAACGCTCGACGTACGATTTGCTGCTGGAAACGGCCGCTTTTAACGACGTTCTCCTCCAGCACAGAGAGTACAAGCTGGACGTCCTGCCGTCGCATCCGGCCCTGGCCGGGGCCGAGGTGGAGCTGGTAAACGCCATTGGCCGCGAATACCGCCTGCGCAACACGTTAACGGCCGTCGACGGCCGTTACGACTACATCCTCATCGACTGCCCGCCCAGCCTCTCCATGCTCACCGTCAACGCCCTGACGGCCGCCAAAGACGGCATCATCATCCCCGTGCAGTGTGAATATCTGGCGCTGGAAGGGCTGACCCAGCTCACCCAAACCATCGAACTGGTGCAAAAATACCTCAACCCCAACCTGGTCATTCGCGGCCTCATCATGACGATGTACGACAGCCGGACCAACCTCAGCCGCCAGGTGGTGGAAGAGGTGCGCCGCTACTTCCCCGGCAAGGTGTTCCGCACCATCGTGCCGCGCAACGTGCGCCTGAGCGAAGCGCCCAGCTTCGGCCAGCCGATCAATCTGTACGCGCCCAACTCGCCCGGCGCGGTGGCCTACAAAGTGCTGGCTGCCGAGCTGGTGAAGGGGGACATGACGGCCAAATCGTCGGCAGCGGGGGTGGCGGCATGACCAAAAAACGGGGTGGTTTAGGCCGCGGGCTGGGCGCGCTCATTCCCAGCGATCACAGCGCAACAACCGAAGAGGGGGGCGTGAAGATGGTGCCGGTAACGGCCGTTTCCCCCAATCCGCACCAGCCGCGCAGCCACATGGACGCGCAAAAGCTGCAAGAGCTGGCCGACTCGATCCGCGAACATGGCCTCATCCAGCCGCTGATTGTGACCCAGGCGGATGGCGGCTACACGCTCATCGCCGGGGAGCGCCGCTGGCGCGCCTGCCAGCTGGCAGGCATGACTGAAGTGCCCGTGGTGATCAAAGAAGCCACGCCGCAGGAAATGCTGGAGCTGGCGATCATCGAAAACGTGCAGCGCGCCGACCTGAATCCGCTGGAAGAGGCATACGCCTACCAGCAGCTCAGCGAGGATTTTGGCTTCACCCACGAGCAGATTGCCCAGCGCATGGGCAAGGGACGCTCCACCATCACCAACCTGATTCGCCTGCTGGAGCTGCCGGAGAACATACAGCAGGCGGTGGCAGACGGCCGTATCAGCGGCGCGCACGGCAGGGCGTTGCTGCCCCTGCCCAACGAAACGATGCAAACCAACGTGATGAACGACATCATCAAGTTCAACCTCAGCGTGCGCCAGGTGGAAGCCCGCGTCACGACGCTGCTGGCGGCCAAAAAGCCCAAGGCCAAACCGCGTGCCGGTTTGCCGGTGGAGCTGGAGGCGCTGCAAATGCAGTTCCAGGAGTCACTGGGCACCAAAGTGAACATCGAGACCAGCGGCAAAGGCAAGGGGCGCGTCATCATCCACTACTACTCCGACGAGGAACTGCAAGCCGTCTACGACGCCATCATCGGCAATGAATAATTGCAGAGGGCTACGTAACTAAAGTTGATTCCTTAATACGTTAGTTTGGGTATCTTTTGATAAGTAATGTTGCTTTTGGTTCCAGAAAACAATGTCCAACGGAAAAAAAGTCGCTATTTTTTCATTCATAATTTTGTTATTGACCTGTTGCGCAGAGCCGATCGTTTTAGATTCCACCCCCGAAGTGATAAAAACTCCTACAGACGTTCAACCCGTTACGGTTACGAATGAGAACTTCACCGTCGTACCGGCTGATGAGACATTAGTGCCCCGAGTTGCCGCTTCCCCAGAAAATACAAAAGAGATTGCGACACCAGACGTTTTCACTCCTTCCCCTACCGCTACTGAGGAAGCTTCAAATACACCGATTGCACCAAGAGTAACACCAACACCTTTGTCACTGGCGGAGCTTATCTGGAGTGAAAGTGTAGAAGTGATTGCCACAGTTCATGGTGAACAGTTAGTCTGGTCGCCAGTTTTAAACGAATTTGTTGTTGATTTTTGTGCGGAATTACCTTATTTAGAGCCGCGTCCCGACGTTTTTGTTTTTGTCGCCCGGGAGCCAGACTTCAAAGTTGAAGGCATTGAACTCCCCGATATTTTTTGCTCAGAATACACTCGCTTTGAATGGCGACCCGACGGGCAACAACTCTTTTTCAATGCGCTGCCTGTGTCAAGCCTACTGATTGAGTCCGGTTTCTTTGACTCGACTTCGCTGTTTGCAATGGATCGTGATGGAACGCATCTTCGTATGCTTGGCACGGGTGGTTGGCTGTTTAGATTTGATGGCTGGATGGATAACAGTCGGCTCATAAAAAGCAGTTATAGGGGTGGAGGGAACTGGATTGTTAGCATTTACAATATTGAGTCAGAGGAAGAATTAGCCTGGGCCTGGATTTATGCGCATCGAGTTCAGGATGCAAATGCTCAGTATGTTGTTACAGAAAGTGGTGAACCTTGCTGCTTTATGTCGGCAGCTGTCTTTTCTACCACGCCTCTCAGGCCCAATCCAGAGCCAACTCCAGAGTTAAACCAACGTGTAGGACCTGGTCCATACATTGATCATCTTTCTTTGGTGGAAGAACCCCGACAACTTCTCTTTAATTCAAAGTTTGAAGATTGGATTGACGCAAGCAATCAAATGCTTGTTCTGACGTGGGATGCCGATGTAAATTTGGCTTCGGTCGATCTTGTTCATGATATACCAGTGACTGATTTGCAAGTTTGGGATGTCAATTCTGACACTTTGATAAAGGTGATACCAGGTGGAATTTGGGGTCGAATTTCGCCTGAGCGACGTTATTTGGCGTATCTCGAACCCTCTTCTGAGTCACCCGTATTGGAGGTACTTGATAGAAATTCCGGGATGATTATTTTTGAAGAAGCCGCCAGCGCAGAATACGACCGTGTTTTTGGAGCCGTAAACGCTTTTGCCTCTTTTTCCCCTGACGGCCGTTTCCTGACCTTTTTTGACGCTACTGCCAAACTCGTGATATTCGATCTAGAAAACCGCACAACCGTTTCAACCATTTCGGCCAGCTTGGTAACCCCAAATTGGTCACCTGATAGCCAGAGATTTATT
>CAUJGI010000560.1 GCA_963169155.1 Chloroflexota bacterium | reverse complement strand
ACGGTTTGCTCGTTCAAAAAATGGCCAAACAGGCGAAGGGCCACCTGCCCGGCCATGTCGAACGGAGGCACATCCAGGCGATGCATCCCGGCGGTGGCGAACAGGTCGTGACGACGGGTGGTGATGAGTACGGCCGTTTCTCCTGTTGAGGGTGGCAGCAGCGGCGTCAGGTCCTGGCCATGCCACACGTCATCCAAAATGATGAGCACCCGTTTGTCGGCCAGCAGTTGGCGCACCATCTGGCTGCGGCTTTCCAGGTCTTTGTAGAGGTTCACATCCTCACCGTACGTCCGGGCAAAGGCCGATAGAACGGTCATCGAATCGGAGCGGTGCAGATTGGCCCACAAAACGCCATCGGTGAAATGGGGGCGCAGGCGGTAGGCCATCTGGGCGGCCAGGGCTGTTTTGCCCACCCCGGCCATGCCCTGCAGGCAGCAGGTGCGGGAGTTGGGATTCGTCAGGAGCATTTCTTCGATTTGTTTGATCAGGCCCTGGCGGCCCACAAAGTAGGGCAGGGCGGGAATGGCCTGGAAGGGAGCGGTGGCTACGGCCGTTTTCTGACCATTCGGGCTGTAAGGCGGGGCCGATTCCTTTAAACGATCGGCGGCTTCGGTGAAGCCAGCCGCGGTCAGCAGGTAGACCACTTCGGGCAGCTCCAGGTGCAGCGATTCGGCCAGCCGTAGGAGATCTGAATAGGAACGGGGGTGCTTAACCCGGCCGTCTAACCAGCTTAAGATGGTGGGTTTGGGAATCCCCGTCAGACGCGCGAGCTGGCCTGCGGAATAGCTGGAGCGGGTTACAACTTGCTGTAAAACGTCGGCAAAATCTAGGGTTTGGCTCATTTATGAATTATAGCCTGCAAAACGCCAGGAAACAGATTTCCCCGAAAATGTTCATCATAGAGTGAAATTGTCTCAGTGGAAAATTTGGCACGAACGTTTTTAGAGGCGCAGCACGGCCTCGACGGCGAGCTGGAAGAGGCGGGCGCGGGTGGTGCTTTCTTTTTCCCAGTTACGGCCGTCCCAGGCATCTCCCGTCAGATCATCGCCGCCGTAGAGGAGCTGGCCAAAGCGCACGCCGCGAAAGTGGGCCACGGCAAAGAAGGCGGCAGCTTCCATTTCCACCACATGGCATCCTTCCTCACGGCGACGGGCAATGCGGGCCGGGGTCTCGCGGTAATAGGCGTCAATGGTCCATGTTTTGCCGACGACATAGGGCACGTGGTGGGCTTGCAGCGCCTGCTCGATGGCCTGGACGGCAGCGGGATGGGCGGCCACTTCCCGGCTGGGTGGCAGGTAGTGGTAAGAAATGCCTTCATCGCGAACGGCCGTTGCCGGCACCACCACATGCCCCAGGCCAATCTCTCGGTCCAGCACACCGCAGCCACCGCAGGCGATAAAATCGCGGCAGCCCAGGGCGATGAGCTCTTCCAAAAAAGCGCCCGCCAGCGGCGCACCCACGCCAGGATGCATGACGGCGATACGATCCCCTTCTGCCACCATTTCATAGACGGGATTGTGACCTATTTCTGAGCCGAGCTGGTAAATGGGTTGGAGACGGCCGTTGGCTACCAGCTGCTGCAGCACATCCTGAAAAAAGCACAACACACAGCGGCGGGCAATATCGATGGGCTGAATCAGCTTCTGGGGATCGATGAAGGCGGCCGGATCCGGGTCAAATTCGAGGATGGGATAGGGTTCACGTTTCATGCGGGGATTTTAGCGTGGGAGGATGTAATTGAGTAATTGAGTAATTTGCTCATCAATTACCCAGTTACCCAATTACGGTTGTTTACGGATTGGGCATGAGTTTGACGCTGCGACGGCCGTTGATTAGCAAAATCCCCCCGCCAATCAGCACCATCCCGGCCATCATCCAAATGGTGATCGTTTCATGCAGCCACAGCACGCCAGTGATGGCGGCCACCACGGGAATCACGTAGCTGGTGAGCGAAAACGCCGTTGCGCCAAACCGCTTGGTGATGTTGAAGGCCAGAATTTGCGCCGTGAAAGCGCCAATGAAGGCAGCATAGGCCAGCGAAAACCAGCCGCTGCCGGTCACTTGCGACAAATCGAAGCCGCGCAGCAGAAGGGCAACCGGCATGACCACTAAACCGGCGACCGTGAGGCGAACGGCCGTAACGTCAAACGAACTAAACGCCTGCATCCGCTGCCGGATAAAAATGGTGCCCGCCGTTTCAAACAACATGGCGGAGAGAACCAATCCGTAGCCCAACGGGCTGCCTTTGGTGACATCGGGCAGCCCCGTCTCGCCCCGCAGCACGATGAGCATGGCCCCGCCCAGCGCCAGGACTACGCCAAACAGCTTGCGCCGGCTCATCTGCTCGTCGGGCAGATAAAAGTGAGCAGCAACGGTGATAAAGGCCGGGGCGGTGGTGATGAGCAGCCCGGTGACACCGCTGGATTGATAGGTAAGGGCGGAGACAACGGCCGTCATTGGAATGGCGGTGCCGAAGATGCCCAAAAAGGCGGAGTAGCGCCACAATTTGCGGTCGGTAGGCACCAGGCGGCGGCCGGAGAAGGTATACACCACCACAAAAGCCAGGCTGGAGAGCAGCAGCCGAATTCCGACAAAAACCATCGGGTCAAACTGCCCCACGCCGACGCGCATGATGACCAGGTTGGTGCCCCACAAAAATCCCAGCAGGGCCACGGAAGGTAAAGCTTTGGTATGCATAAGGGGCGAATCATAGCGGGTTGTGGGGGATTTGTCAGGAGGAGTTCATCAGGCAGGCAAATTACAGGTGGGATGCCAACGGCCGTCTCTTACCAATTCAGGCTAACTTATGTCTATTTGTCTATATTTTGCATAATAATTTGGATTATATATTGACAAAATATGTGCAATTGATTATGATACCGTCATTCAGTTTTCAGGTTTTGCCTTTCCATAGCCGACAAAACCTATACACAGTCTGGCTGGTAAAGGAGCGCAGAATGTCCAACCGAGAAATCAATGTTGAGAATTTAAAGAAGCAATATTCAGGGGGAGTAACGGCCGTTGACGACGTCTCCTTCCGGGTTAATTCGGGCGAAATTTTTGGCTTTTTGGGGCCAAACGGCGCCGGTAAAAGCACCACCATCAAAATCCTCACCACCCTGGCGCTGCCCAGCAGCGGCACGGCTACCGTTGGTGGCTACGACGTGGTTCATGAGGCCGATCTGGTCCGCCGCATTGCCGGTGTTGCCCTGCAAGATATTGGCCTCGACCCGCTGATGAAGTCGATGGAGCTGCTCACCATGCAGGCGCAGCTTTTTGGCGCGTCGCGGCAGCAGGCCAAAGCCCGCGCCCACGAACTGATCGAGCTCGTTCGCCTCACCGAAGCAATTGATCGGCGCGTGGGTACCTACAGCGGCGGTATGCGCCGTCGTCTGGACCTGGCCATGGCGCTGGTGCACAAGCCCGCCATCCTCTTTTTGGATGAGCCAACCACTGGATTAGACCCCGCCAGCCGTCGTGACGTTTGGGAAGAGGTGCGCCGTCTCAACAAAGAGTTGGGCATGACCATCTTCCTCACCACCCAATACCTGGAAGAGGCCGACGAGTTGGCCGACCGCATCGCCATCATCGACAAAGGCAAAATTGCCAAGAAAGGTTCACCGGCGCAGCTCAAGGCAGGCGTGGGCAAAGAGTCCATCAACCTGGCCTTCGACACGCGCGACATGGCTGAAAAGGCCTGCGACCAACTCCGCGACATGGCCGAACGCATTCAGACCGACCGTGACATGGTGCGCCTCTACATGAGCCACGCCGCCCAAACGATTCCCGCTGTGATAAACCGGCTGCAAGCTGCCAACCTCAACCCGATTTCGCTTACGCTCACCCAGCCCACCTTGGACGATGTGTTTTTACAGGTGACCGGGCAGCGTTTGACAACTGATGAAGATAAAGAAAAAGTGAAGGTAGGATAAGTAGATGACAACTCAAGTTTCTGTTCCCAGCACGTTCGCCATGCGTCCAAAAACCCACAACAAGGCCAATTTGCCCCTGCAAATCTGGCTGGCTACCTGGCGCAATTCAACAACCATTTTCCGCACGCCGGTGGCGCTTTTTCCACCGCTGGCCATCAGCATCTTCTTTTTGGTCATTTATGAATCGACCCTGGGTGGGGCAGCTGCTTTTATTCCCAATTTGAGCGGCAACAGCTACCTGGGCTTTATTTTGCCACTGTCTATCGTCAGTTCGTCGCTCTCTGGGGCGGGCATTGCGGCGCAAAACATGGTGCGCGACATTGAAAGCGGCTACTTCGACAAGCTGCTGCTGACGCCCATCAGTCGGGCAGCGCTGCTGCTGGGGCCAATCTTTGCCGGGGCGCTCATTTTGGGCATTCAGGCCAGTATCGTCATTGGCGTGGCGCTGATTATGGGGCTGGAATCGGCCACGGGATTTGCTGGTTTGCTGCTGGTGGTGGTTTTGGCAATTTTGCTGGGCACCG
>CAUJGI010000559.1 GCA_963169155.1 Chloroflexota bacterium | reverse complement strand
GGTGGCGTTCGGATATTTCCGGCTCGTCGCCATAGGCTTCGCGCGCGACCGACCCTTCTTCCAGTTGGCACGGGTAAACGCCTAACCGCATCGTCCCGCCCATGTCGGTCACACTACGCTGGTCGAGCATCATGTCGATCACCAGGTTTTCGCTGTCCGTTTCGAACTCGGCGCTGTTCGCGTCTTCCAGGTTCAGCACGTCACGCGCGAACTCGATGCACATCGTCTGCATCCCCAGGCACAAGCCCAGGTACGGCACCTGGTTTTCTCGGGCCCAGCGTGCCGCCATAATCTTGCCCTCGATGCCGCGTTCGCCAAAACCGCCGGGCACCACAATGCCGTCCAGCCCGTCAAATTGCTCCCAGCCCTTGTTCTTTTCCAGGTCGCCAGAATGAATCCAGGCAATATCTACGTCCCGGTTGTTGCTGAAGCCCGCATGGTACAGCGATTCGCGCACGCTCATGTAGGCGTCGTGCAGCTCCACATATTTGCCCACAATGCCAATGCGAATTTTTGTTTTGGAGCTGCGGATTTTGGCGACCATCTCTTCCCATTCGGTGAGATTCGGCCGTTTTGTTTTCTTCAATTTCAGCCGGTCGATGACATAGTCACCGAGGCCGGTTTCTTCCAGCAGCAGGGGAATGTTGTACAAAATGTCGCTGGTGACGGCGGGAATGACGGCCCGTTTGCGCACGTCGCAGAAGAGGGCAATCTTTTTAATGTGTTCTTTGGGGATGGGGTGATCGGCGCGAGCAATGATGACATCTGGGTGGATGCCGATGCCGCGCAGCTCGCGCGCGCTGTGCTGGGTGGGTTTGGTCTTTAGCTCATCGCTGGCACCAATGTGGGGCAGAAACGTGACGTGCACGTAGAGCGTATTTCTGCGGCCCACGTCCGAGCGCATTTGGCGCAGTGCTTCCATGAAGGGCAGGCTCTCAATGTCGCCCACGGTGCCGCCAACTTCCACCAGCACCACATCGGCCTGGCTTTGCTCGGCCACCAACCGGATATTGCGCTTGATTTCGTTGGTGATGTGGGGAATGACCTGGATGGTGCCGCCCAGGTAGTCGCCGCGCCGCTCGCGGGCAATCACCTCGGCATAGACCCGCCCGGTGGTTACGTTCGACGCCTGGCTGGCGTTAATGTCGATAAACCGCTCGTAGTGGCCCAGGTCCAGGTCGGTTTCGGCACCGTCTTCCGTTACAAATACTTCGCAATGTTGATAGGGCGACATGGTGCCGGGGTCCACGTTGATGTATGGGTCCAGCTTCTGCACGGCCACAGACAGCCCTCTAGCTTTGAGCAGGCGCCCCAGGGCCGCAGCCGTGACGCCTTTGCCGACGGAACTAACGACACCACCGGTGAAAAAGATATATTTTGTCATTTCTGCCTCACTTTTAGATCGACCACACCAGTTCTCACACCGGGCTGGCCCTGCAAATACGCTTACTACCCAAAAAAAGAGGTGGGGCATGTCATCTTGGGTGACATGCCCCACCTGAATTTTTACTTCCGTTCGTCAGCGCCTTTTTTCTTTGCGCTGCGAAGGTTTTATTCGCTCGAACGTTTTGTCGTTCATACCTGCATTGTTAGAGGAGCCGCTCCAGGTCTTCGGCCGCGCGCCCCATGTCCAGGAAGATCAGGCCCAATTTGGCCTGAGCGCGGGCCAACACGGTCAACACGGCGTCTTCCCCAATGGCGCGCAAGACAATGATGCCGTCTGTGCCGCGAATATGAACCTGCTCCAGGCGGCCGCGCTGCAGCTCAGAAGCAATCCGGTCACCCAGGGAAAGCATGGCGGCAGACATTGCCGAGATGCGATCCTCGTCAACACCGGCCGGTAGCGACGAGGCCATAATGAGGCCATCAACACTTACAACGGCTGAAGCTTCAATATCTGGCGTGCCGGCTTGTAAATCTTTCAAGCGGTCAACCATCATCTCTGTACGGGATCTCATCCGGACTCTCCTTACACATGCGTATTGGGGAAACGTGTTCTTTTTTGCTAACGAGACGCCGCAACCAGTTGCGTCTGACCACCATTTTTGTCTGGTTTTTTAATTTTATGTTAGCAAAGAACGGGTGGATAATACCATATCGAAAATTGACTGTCAAACCAAGAGCGGGGGGAGCATGGTCCTCAATTGGCAAGATTATGTTAATTTTTTGAGGGGGTAGCAACGGCCGTTTCCCGCACCCGTTCCCAGGCCTGTTTGATCGCTTCAAACTCCTGCTTGGTCTCGGGAAATTCGCCGTAGCGCACCCGAACGTAGGCGCGGGTGATTAGCTGCACGTCGGCTTTGTGGTTGGGCCAGAGTTTGACCAGCGTTTTCAGATATTCATAGGGCGTTTCGGAGTCGGCGCGAGGGTAGCCAACTTCGCGGCTGAGGTAGGTCATTTGTTGGTAGATTTTGATGATGGAAACGGCCGCACGCCAGTTGCGCCAATCCTCGTTTTTTGTTTTGCGCCGATCGCGCCGCAGCCGGGTGGGGATGAGCCGATCGGTCACGTCTATCAGGATTTTGCCAAAACGGCCGCTGCCCTGAGAGGTTAAATTTTTGCGGTAAAACTGCACCAAAATGATCAAGGCGATCAGCAGCATCACACCCAGAATCACCAGCCGCCAGTTCACGCTGCTAAACAGACCCGGTCCGCCCGCTTCCTGGTTCATCAGCCACTCGCTAAACGCATCCATCAGCTCGGCACTGCCATCGGACGGGGGCTGGGCGTCGGGATTGGGCACAAACAGGTTGGCAAAACCGGCCCGAAAAATGCGTATGAGAAACTGAAAAAAGGCTTCGAGGGGTTCCAGCAGCGGGGCGATGAGGTAGCTGGCCGTCAGGCCGATGGCGGTGCCGCCCCAGCGCAGGGCATTCCACAACGGTGCCAGGCCGCGCCCCAACGTGTCGCCCGACTGACCGCTGATAAAAACGGCCGTGGCGCTGCCCAAAAATATCGTCACCAGGCTGAGCAGCACCACAAAGCCGAGCCAGCGGGGTGACAGCGATGCCAGGACGGCCGTCTGCTCCTTTTCAATCGATTCGGCCCGAGTGAGCACCATTGCCGACAGCCCTATGATAAAAAAGAAGAGCAGAAAGGGCAGCACGGACCAATCGACCCGGAAAGAGGCAAGCAAAATGATGAACGGGGCGATGTACAGGCCGCCAACGCGGAAGCGCCGCCCCATGTGCACCACGTCGATGGAGCGGTTGAGCAAGGTTAAACCACGCCACCAGGAGACGGCCGTTAACATCAACAAAAACAAATCCTTTAGCCACAAATTGCTGCCCGCCAGGGTGAGGTTGCGCAAACTCTCGCCAATCCAGCCGAAGTCAAACAGCCCCTCTGGCGCATAGTTGATGTTGCGCACGGCGAAGAACAGAATCACCAGGCCAACACCCACCAGGAGGTTACGTTGGTCGGCCACGGGCAGCCGCAGCCAGGCGAGGAAGCGCGCCAGGTAAAAACCCGCCAGCATGAGCAGCAGCAGGCCCACAAAGAGGCGGGAACGGCCCCACCACTCATCGGTCCAGGGCAGGATGGCCAGGGCCAGCGGCGTCAGCAGGGTGATTTCCATCAACGTCCAGGCGACAAAAACCAGCTCGCGCCGGGCATAGGCCCAGGCGAGAATCCATTTTGGTTTTGGGGCAAGGGGCGTGGCGGCAGTGGGCTGGCTCATAAGCAAACAATCGTAAAGCGGTAAAGGCTAAACGTCAATTTTTTCGATGGGGCGCGTTTGTTCCAGGGTTTGCCAGGCGTCTTTGATGGCTTGCAGCTCCTGCGGCGTTTCGGGCAGCTCGCCGTAGCGCACTTTAACGTAGGCCGTGGTGATGAGCCAGGCTTCCTGGTGGTTGTTGGGCCATGCTTTGGTCAGGGTTTTGAGGAATTCATACGGCGTTTCGGCCTCCAGCCGGGGGTAGCCGTTGGCGTCGGCGGCACGCAGCATTTTGCGGTAGATGCGGCGGATGGAAACGGCCGTTTGCCAATCCCTTAGCAGCCCGAATCGACCCAACAGCCGCTGCAGCAGGTTCCCCTCATCCTCGTCGGCGCTGGTGCGGGTGGTACGGCTGCTGGCGTGGGTGGCCAGCGCAGTTTGCCGGTAAAGGCGGCTGACCAGCAAGGCGACCAGCAAAATCACCGCTACCGCCAGCAGCACCAGAATGAGCTGCACGTTGCGGCTCAGCTGGAACCCCAGCCCTTCGATTTCGTCAAAAATGAAGCGAGTTTCCAGAGGATTCAGTCCGGCCCCCTCCTCTGACGGGATCAGCGGCACGCGGGAATTGATGAAAAATTTGCCCAGGATTTTGCCAAACGTGGCCCACTGCGCCGCCAGCCAGGGGGAGACAACTTCCAAAATGCGCTGCAGGAAGTTGGAAAATACATCGACCAGTTCCAGCACCGGCACCAGCAGGTACAGCAGGGTGGTCAGGGCCACTGCCCCGGTCAATCGCAGGCCGTTCCACACCGGTTCCATGTAGGCAATGACCCGGTTGGCCGATTGGCCGCTGATGAGCACGGCCAGGGTTCCGGCGGTAAAAATGGTGAGCAGGCTGGCCAGGAGAACGGCCGTTAACCACCGCGGATCCAGGGCCACTGACTGCCCACTTTGCTCCCGCTCAATTTCCTCGGCGCGAATGAGGGCAACGGCCGTTAACCCCGCCAAAAAGAAGAGCAAAATGTACGGGCTGCTGTCCCACAGCAGGCGCACGCTGGCCAGCCAGATGATCAGCGGGGCCAGAATCAGCCCGCCGACGCGCAGGCGCAGCCCGGCCCGGCCAATGGTGTACTCGCGCCGCACCAGCTGCAAGCCGCGCGCCCAGACCAGCACAATCAGGCCAAATACCAGCACGTCGCGCAGCCACAAATTGTTGTTTTCTTCGTTGATCGCCGTCAGCAGTTCGCGCACCCAGCCAAAGCGAAAAATGGCGCTGCCTTCATGAAAAAAGGTAGGCAGGGTCACCACAATGACCAGGAACAGGGTGAGGGCCATTGCCGTCTGTTGGTGCTGCGGCGGCAGCCGGAGGGCGCTCATCAGCCGGGCCAGGTAGAAGGCAAACAGCATGAGGATAAGCAGCCACAGCAGCACCAGCCCTGGCTGCCAGTAGCGGGCAAAACGCATGATGCCCAGAGCCAGCGGCGTCAGCAGCGCCGCATCCATGATCGCCCAGCTCAAATAGAGCAGCTCGTGCTGCACATACCCCCACGCCGACAGCAGCGCTTCAGTGCGGGGTGAAAGAGCGGTGCGATCAACAGTTAAACGCATAGGTTAGAAGCCAACCAATTGCCAATTGCCAATTGCCAATTGCCAATTGTCAATTTAATTCGTATCGTCGAGTTCGAACTCCAGCCCCACCGGTTCTGGCGTGGGAATGGTGTGCAGCGCCGCTTCGGTGAGGGTGCTGGCTTTGTGGCTTTTTTGGAAGGCGGGCACGGTGGCGGGGATGTGGTAGGCCATGATGTTGCCCAGCCCCTTTGGCGGCGGCTGCTCGGCCAGGGAAATGAGCACCACACGCCGTCCGGCTTCTTTGAGGCGAATCAGGGCGACCATCATTTCTTCGGTGACAACGGCCGTTACCAACACAATCGTACTGGCCCAGGGCAGCGATGGGCTGGTGCGCAGCATCATGCGCTCGATGGCCCCGGTGGCAAACTCGGTGACGGCGGCCAGTGCTTCCAGCACGTGGGCCAGCTGCTCCGGCGAGCGGCTCGGCTGCACGCGGATGGATTGGTCGGAGTTGGGCACGGAGCCGTTGGCATAGACGCCCACACCCCACCCTTGCTGTACGCCGTAGTTGGCAATCGAGCCAGTGACGCTGATGGCCCGCTCCAGCAGTTCCGGATCGAAGCCCATCCAATGTTTGGGGAAGGTAGCCACGTTCAGAAAAATGGCGATGGTCATGCCCGTAGACGGATCGTACACCTTGGTCTGGATGGTGCCGCGAACGGCCGTTGCCTTCCAATGCACATCGCGAAAGCGATCCCCCGGCTGGTAGTCGCGAACCCCCAGGGTCTTGATGGGATCGGTAAACAGGCAGCGCAGCACCTTCAGGTCGCCAAACGGCTCCTTGGCAGGCAGTCCCAGCTCTTCCAGCGGGTAAATCTGCGGAAAAATTACCAGCGTGTCGATGTATTGGTGGTCGCGCTGGATGGTGAACAGGGTAAAAATGTCGCCCGACTCGTAGCTCACCGGCCCCAGCTTGTAGAAGCCTCGTTTGGGAAAGCGCAGGGTGAAGGTGCGTTCGGTGCGCTCACGGCCGTACAGCGAAAAGGTGTTTTGCAGCCAGTAGCGCCCCGTAATTTCGCTGGAGAGCTGTGAGATGGCGTGTTCGCTGTCGATGGCTACCGGCAGCTC
>CAUJGI010000558.1 GCA_963169155.1 Chloroflexota bacterium | reverse complement strand
GCTGTGGCCAAAAACGCGCAGCGGCAGCAGCGCGTAGCCCAACAAATTCAAATTTTCCACCCGTCCCGCCGCGTAAAAGAACGCCACATAAGCCAGCAGACAGAGCACGGCCAGCACGTTCAGCGTGGTCAGGGTGCTGTTAGTGCGCAGTATGGCCATGCTGGCAAAAAAGCCCAGCGGCAGCAGCAGCCAGAGGTTGTGTCTGGCGGCGGGAATGGCCTCGTGACGGCCGTTCCACCACAGCCCACCCACCACCAGCGCCACAAACAGCAGCAGCGAGACGCCCAACGGCTTGTCGTAAAACAGCCAGTCGGCCAGGATGCTGAGGGTAACGGCCGTTTGCACCAGCCGCACCGGCGCGCGCAAAGGGAATGGCTTCGGGGATTCAATCGGTTTAGCAATGAGTTCGTCGTGTGTGGTTTCCATGTTTGCTCCAAAAAAGGGGATTAGGGATTAGAGAGTGGAGATGGATAGCAAAAATCTCCAATCTCCTTCTCACCGCTTCAAAAAGTAGAAGATCGTGACAGCCCCCAGCATATCCACCGTCAAATCCAACAGCTCATCCCAGGCCGGGATGTAATGTTTGAAGGAGGCAATTTGCAGAAATTCCTGCATAAAGCCCAACAGCAGCATCAGGCCAAGGTACAGCCAGAAGCGCCGCCGCAGGCGGGGGAAAATCAGCAGCACGCCGCCGCCCAACAACACAAAAACGGCGAAATGGCCAATGATGTGCGCCAGCTCCGTGCCAAAAATGAAGTTGGCCACAGCATCAAAGCCGGGCCAGACCGTGGCCAGCCAGCCAAAGGGGAACAGGGCCGTGGCAATAAACAGCAAAAGGGCCAGGATGAGAGACGGCCGTTGCGCTCCCATATTGCTTTTTTGTTTGTGTTGTTTTAGATTTAGCATTGTGTAAAGCTCCCGTCAGAATTCATGATGGCCACAGCATAAAAGAACTGTCGCCAACAAACGACGCTTTAATTGCCCACAACAAGGCACTCAAGTGCTTGAACATTTTCAGCGAAAGAAGGATTGTTACCCCATGCTGAAACTACTCATCGTTGAAGACAATGAAAAACTACGCCCGGCGCTCAAGGCGGGTTTGGAAGATTTGGGTTCAGTTCAGGTGGTGCACGACTGCCCCACGGGCGAAGAAGCGCTGGAATTTTGCCTGGGCCAGGCCCCCGACGTCATTTTGATGGATGTGCAGCTGGCGGGGGTGATGAACGGGATTGAAACGGCCGTTGCCATCCGCCGCGAATTTCCCCGTTTGCCTGTGGTGTTCTACTCCATCCAGGACGACGATGAATACTATCGCGCCTTTCGCCGCAGCGGCAACCACAGCCACTACGCCTACGTGCGCAAATCCAACTACCTCCTGCCCACGATGATTGTGCCGTTGCTGGCAGATGCGGTAAACGGCCGTTCTTTCATCGACTCCGACATTGAATCTCGCGTGCAGGAAGTGCGCCGCAAAGATGAAAACGCCCCCATGGACATCCTGGAGCCCAACGAGCAGGCCGTCGCCCGCATGGTGGCCCAGGGCATGAGCAACGAACAAATCGCCGCCCGCATGGGCTTCCGCGACAAGCGCACCATCAGCCGCATCAATGGCCAGATCTACACCGCCTGGGGCCTCAACGACACCACCACCGACGAAAAAGTCGCCCGCACCCGCGTTGCCATCATCCTCAACGCCGGGCAATTTATCCACTGGAACGAAGAGGGTGTGCCCCACATCCTCAACGACCACGGCGAATGGACACCCTGGGAGTAGACGGTAATCGGTAAGCCGTAAGCGGTAATCGGTGGCTTTCTTACCGATTACTGTTCACCGAATACCGATTACCGACCACCGAAAATGAGCGATATCCTCCTCCTGGACTGGGCCATCATGGCCATAAGCCTTTTCAACACCATCATGCTCACCTGGCTGGGCCTGACGGTGGTGTTCAACGCCGACCGGCGCGACTGGGGCGTATGGATCGCCACCGCCGGGCTGCTGCTGGGTGCGCTTTTTTTCGTCAGCCATTCGGCCATCGTGGGGCTGGGACTGACGCAGCTCACCTGGCGCAACATGATTTTTTGGTGGACAGCGGGCCTGGTACCGGCCATCATGCTGCCGTTTGCCTGGTACATCATCATCCTCTGGTACGCGGGCTATTGGAATGTGCCGCGTAGTCGGCTGCGGCAGCGGCAGCACCTCTGGCTTAGCGTGACGACGGGTATGCTTATCGTTGGCCTGGTGGCCCTCTCCACCGGGGTTTTGCTGCTGGCCTTTCCTTCGCCACAGTTAAACCCGCTCCGCGTATTTATCCGTTACTCCATTGCCGGCATTCCTTTTTTGGCGGTTGGCTACTCGGTTTATGTGCTGTTGTGTATTGGCCTGTCGCTGGATGCCTTGCGCCAACCTGCCGTCTCCCGTCGGGTGATGGGTACGGTCGCCCGCCGCCGCGCCCAACCCTGGCTTTCCTCCGCCTCCCTGGCCCTGATGGTGGTTTCCCTGCTGGTTACCGGCGTCATGCTGTGGATTGTGCAGGATGCACGCCAGCGCACTTTCCTGGAGATTTACCTGGATGCCCAGCTAACGATTGCCATCCTCGACCTGCTGATTTCCAGCATCATCGCCGTGGTCATTGTGCTGTTGGGACGAGCGGTTGTGTCGTACGAGGTGTTTACGGGCAAAACGCTGCCCCGTGGTGGCCTGAAGCGGCAGTGGCGGCAGGCGGTGCTGCTGGCGGCCGGGTACGGCATTGCCATCGGCGGCTCGATTGCCATTCAGCTACGGCCGTTATACTCTCTCCTCCTCACCGCCATGCTCATGACCTTCTTCTTTGCCATGGTCAGCTGGCGCACCTTTGCCGAACGCGAACGGTACATTGCCCGGTTACGGCC